>JAAYGB010000005.1 GCA_012727955.1 Bacillota bacterium | reverse complement strand
CACGAGACCGATCATTTCCCCAGGCTTAATCTTGACGTTGATCCCCTGGAGTACCGGCTCAGAGGCATCGTAGGCAAAGTGCACATTGCTAAACTCGATCTCTCCTCGAATGGGCTGGGAAGTAACGGTGGTGATGACGGGCTTCGGCTTTACCTCCGGTTCAGTATCCAGGATTTCAAAGACCCGCTCCGCGGAGGTAGAGGCCCGTTGAATCACGTCGGCAAAACCCGACAAGCCCCGCAAGGGGTTGTAGAACTGGTTGACGTAGTAGAGGAACGCGACTAGATCCCCGACACTCAGGCCCGATCCTGAAATCACCAGATACCCACCGTATCCCCAGATGATTACCGTCCCCAAGGCAGTGGCAAAGGAGAGAAAGGGCATGAAGATGCCCCGGTACTTGGCCGCGACCAAGTGCCGATCAAAGAGCTGGTCGCTGCGGTGATCAAACTTATTGATTTCCCTGGCCTCTTGGGTGAAGGACTTAACTACCTGAATTCCGGGAATGGAGTCCGCTAGCACCGAGTTCATCAGTGCCCGGCGAGTCCAAATGCCCCGATACACGCGGTGTATTCTGCGGGAGAAAACCCTCGCTGCATACACGATGAGGGGCATCGGCACCAGGGTCACCAAGGCCAAGCGCCAGTCATAGCGAAACATCACCGCGCCAACGCCGATGACCATGACTACCTGGAGCAGCAACTCCTGGGAACTTTGGACCACAAAGTTTTGCAGGTTCTGAGTATCATTGGTCACCCGGGACATTACCGCCCCGGTACGCACGGAATCAAAGTACTCCATCCGCAGATATTGCAGATGCTGAAAGACGGAACTGCGAATATCCCGGATCACCCTTTGGCCCAGCCAAGCAACGACATAGGAGCGAACACCGGAGATACCGGCATTCAGTAAATGGGTCCCCGCCAGAAGGGCCACCATGAAGGCCAAGCGAGTATAGTTGCTGGTCATCAAAACATCATCGACCAAGCGACCCGTCAAGAAGGGCTGCACCATCGACAGGCCACCATTGATGATGAGAAGTACCGTACTCAAAATGGCCTGGGGGTAATAGGGCTTGATGTAGGACAACATCCGCCGAATCAGTTTACCCTTTTCCAGACAATACTGACAGACTGAGCCCATCATGATCCGCCCACACTTGGGACAGCGATTGCTGTCCTTCTCCATTTTCTTCAGGCGGATTTTCTTAGCGGTATCGTGAGTCCTCGCGAAGTTGACCGCGCCTTGATCTTCCAGGAGGGCTTCCATATCAGCAACGGCGTTTTCAACATCTAAAGACAGTTTCCGAGAAAACCGGGCCAAATGAATGGTTTTCTCGGGAGTCTCCACTGACAACATCCCGTTTCCCACAAAGTGCTCTACATTTAGCTGGACTATCTCATCGCATCTTACTTGCTGTAACTGGTCGGGAAGCTCCGGTGTATAAGCCAACAACCGGTGGTCCGTCAACACCACCCAAGTGTCGGTATAGGTGCCTCCCAAGGACATATCGGTGACTACTGCGAACAAAATCTTCTCATCTGCTGCCACAATTTCTCCAAGAGCGCTCCGGGCTGCCTCAACTAACTGGGCTTGAGGCAACCGGTTGCGAAGATATGGATCCCACTGCTCTTCCAGCGTCAAACCATGACCCTCCTACTTAGATTATCTGACTCCCGACGCAAAAATCGAGGCGGAAGCCTCTCCTTCCACCCCGATCCTTTGATTCCCCAACATTCTACCTCCATTCATTATTCTTCGCAATTCAGGAATATCGGAAGAAATAACTTTCAGGCGCCTTATATCCGACTCCGATAACATCTTCTCATAGTTACGCAAGGTTCCTCCATAAACTTCCATGTTTCGGGCAATCGCCGCAATATCGGAATGCTTAGAGAATTAGATCTATTGTCCAGCCCTCATCCGCCGCAAGACCAAGGCTAAGCTAATCAGATTCAAGGCACCGGTAAGACCGGTATCGGCCACCAGGGCCCAGGCCGCCCCCAAAATCCCCCAGTGGGAATCGGACACCAACTTGAGGATGATGAGAAATCGGGCAGTGTTGCCAACAAAGGTGTTCACCATCACTGTTCCCATCCGTCCCAACCCGTACAATGTGCTGGCTGCCAGCAATCCACAGAAAACAAAGGGAGCAGCAAAGGCCAGGGGACGCACTAGGTCGGCAATATGCGGCGCTCCGTAGAGAATCTGGCCCAGTTGCTCAGGGAAAAACCAGAAAACTACAGAGGTGACGGCACTGACGACTACCGCAACGGAAAAACCCTTGATCAGCAACTGCTTCACTTTCTCCCATTGGTTCTGAGCCATTCGTTCCGCCACCGCTGGAATCATCACCTGGCTAATGGGACCCACCAGGACCAACGGCATGAAGAGTATCGGGGTAACCATTCCGCTCAAGGTACCAAAGGCGGCCGTTGCCTCGGACTGGGACAATCCCGAGATCAGGAGTTGTTTGGGGATCATCGCCGTATTGATTAATCCCATCGCGTTGTTCAAAAGGCCCGAGATCATCACAGGAAGCCCGATGGCCAGGAGCGTCGATCCATAACGAAGGCTAAGGAGAACCCCCTTCTGGGAAGAAGTGCTGTGCAAAAGCGACCGTAACCTTGTTCCCAAGACCACCAGGGATCCGAATTCTCCCACCACCATTCCCAAGAGAATGGCAGTTGCAGCGGGCCCCTGCCCCCAGGGAAGGAAGAGAGATAACATTACCAAGACCGCGGGAACCCGAAGGGCCGCTTCGGTGGTGCCGGCGATGGCAACGGTAGAAACATGACCCCACCCCTGGATACTACCCCGCACAATGGCACAGATGGCCGCAGGTAAGAGCAATAATCCCAGGCAGCGCAGGGGCGTTTCCAGTCTGGGATCGCCATAAAGGGTGTGGGCCAGGGTCGGACCAGTAAACCACAGCAAGGTGGCCAGAAGGCAGCTGAGCGCGGTAACGGTAACCAAGGCAAAGCGAATGTAGCCCTTGGCATCGTCGACTCGCCGGCGACCCAGACTGTCGGCAACCAGCTGTACCAGAGCAACGTGAAAACCGATGGCGGCCACATCAATCAGCAATCGATACAGGGGCATTGTCATTTGAAACAGACCCAGTACCTCTTCCCCGGCGGTTCTGACGAGGGCAATGCGATACACTGCGCCGATCACCCGAGAGACAGATCCCGATGCCATCAGTGACAGGGCCCCGGCTACCACCGGTCTTCTGGTTCTCGCCATGAAAAATCCCTCCAGTTCTGGTAAAACCTATGCCGGAACTGAAGGGATCAGACCTACGATGCCTCGGTCTTACCGGGACTACCATCGATGAGCACTATCATCAGCAGCGCGGTGATAAAGGCCAGGCCGCTGCCCAGTTGAAACATAGAAAAAATCCCAATGCGATCCACCAGTCGTCCCCCGACGGTGTTACCAATAATCGAACCTAGACCCCAGTAAACGGCACCTAACATCGATTGACCCGTGGTGCGCAAATTGGTGGGGCACAGGCTGTCAACGTAGTTCACCGCCGAGGCGTACATCAAGGAAAAGGACAGCCCGTGCAGCAGCTGAAAGGCCAAAGCCAGCTCCGGCACCCGCACCAGGGAATAACCCAGCATGCGCAGACCGTAGGCAGCGGCTCCGATGACAACACCCCATTTGGCGCCGATGCGGCGAATGAACCAACCGGAGAGCAAGAAGAGAGGAATTTCGCTTAACCCCTCAAGCAGCGTTGCCGTACCGATCATGGTGGCAGAGGCGCCGATGTTGTCCAGGTAAATTGAGAGGAAGGAAAACACCGGACTGGAAGCGGATTGGAGCAGTAGGATGCACAGCAAGAATAGCACCAGCCGGCGATCCCCAATCAAGGCCTTCACCTGACTAAAATCGACGCTGCGCTCCTGGGCCCCTTCCTGTTTCACCTCTTCCACCCTGGTACCCAAAAGTAGGGTAAAGAAATTGCCCAAGGAGTTCAACACAAACATGATGGGAAGTCCAAAGGCAGCAATGGCTCTACCGCCGACGTAGGAGAGACTGGACCAGCCCAAGGCACCCCACAGCCTCACCTTCCCATAATCAGCCTTCCGGTCCCTAAGCTCCAACTGCTCCAGCACCAGGCTATCGGTAATGGGCACAACGGGACTGCGAAATAAGGCCATCAAAATCGCCAGCACCAGAAAGTGCCAAAAGACCGATGCCGGCAGGTACAAAAGCACCATACCGACACTGATGCCCAGGGCAAACACCAGGATCTTCTTCCGACCCTTGGCATCACTTACCAAACCCCAGATCGGCTGCGTCAGGACAGTGATCAAAGGACCCACCGCCCAAATCATCCCCAACTCCGTTCCCGACAGGCCTTGATTTCGCAGGTAGACACTGAGGAAGGGACTCATCACTGCACCGGCACCAAACACCCAAAAGTTGAGAGCTCTATATACCCACATTTTTATCTAAACCCCTCGCTAGTCTTGCTCCCAAAAGGATGGCTGCAATCATACTGGCGGGATCGGCCACGCCGGTTCCGGCAATATCAAAGGCGGTACCATGGTCCACGGAGGTACGCACTATCGGGAGACCTAAGGTCACGTTGACGCCGGTTTCAAAGCCCAAGAGTTTTGCCGGGATATGGCCTTGATCATGGTACATCGCCACCACAAAGGAAAACTCACCGCGATGGGCCCGCAGAAAAACAGTATCGGGAGGAAGAGGCCCCACAACCTTCATCCCCCGCTCCCTTGCAGCCTCGATCACCGGAACGATGACCTTTACCTCCTCATCGCCGAAAAGGCCCTCTTCCCCGGAGTGGGGGTTAAGGCCGGCAACAGCGATGGGATGGTGGGTTGGTCCCAAGGTTCTAGCCATATCGGCGGTTAACTCCAGCACTCGCTGCAAACGCTGGGGAGTTACCAGATCTGGGACTTCCCGCAGTGCCGCATGGGTAGTGACATGACTGATATACAATGAATCCAGAGCTAGAAGCATTGCCACCTCTGGGGCTCCCGTTAACTGAGCTATGTACTCAGTGTGGCCGGTGAATCCCTGGTGACCGGCGGCGTTGACTGCAGCCTTATTCAGCGGTGCCGTAACTATCCCATCGGTTTGGCCCTGCAAGGCCAACTCCACGGCCTTGGTGACATACTCCAGCGCCGCTTGACCAGCCGCACCTTGCACCTTACCCAGGGAAAGCCCCTCTGGTACGTTACCAAGGTCCAATACCCAGATCCCCTTCCGGCCAGGCTGGATAGCATCAACTCCGTCGACCACGCGGACTTCTCCAGGCAATCGACACCCCTGGAGGGTCCGATCCAGCCACTGGGCATCACCTACCACCAGGGGACAACAGGCCTCTTGTACCCTGTCGTCCAAAACTGCCTTTACCACAACTTCCGGACCGATTCCCGCGGGATCCCCCATGGAGATTCCCAGAATCGGCAGATCCTTTGCCTTCATTGCTTCGCCTCCTCCCCTGTGTGTTTCCCCAGGAGGAGCGATTTTCCTCTAGGGACACAGTTCCGGTGGCTACAAGGTTTCCCCGGGACAAGGCCATACTAACTCATACCATGTTCAGCAAAGGAAGTGAGCCTGTGCATAGGATTCGACTTGGAGTAATTGGAACAGGCCTGGCCTGGGAGGGCTTGCATTGGCCGGCCCTACAAAGACTGCAGGACAGGTATGAAGTAGTGGCCGTGGCTGACATCGACGCCAGCCGGGCCCACCGGGCCGCCGAAGGGATTGGCCTTAGTGCCGATCGGGTTTACACCGATTACCGCGAGATGCTGCGTCGGGACGACATTGATGCCATCGATGTTCTGGTTCCCATCGCCAAGAACTACTCCGTCGCGGAGGACGTAGCCAAACACGGTTTTGATATGATCTGCGAAAAACCCATGGGAGCCAATCTGCGGGAAGCACGACTGCACCGAGACCTCCCGGAGAAGTACAATATCAAGGTGCTCATCGCGGAGAACTACCGCTACGATGAGGAGTACAACCTGATCAGAGACTTGGTTCGCCAGGGGCGAATTGGCGACATAGTTTATTTTGTCTGGAACTCCGTTTCCTGTTTTCCCTGTCAAATGACCCAGGATACCTTTGCCGCCACAGAGTGGCGTCAACACCCCGATTATCCCGGTGGAGACTTCCTGGATGCGGCCCTGCACGATATTGCCGCGATGCGCCACATCTTCGGTGCCATCGATCGGGTTCACGCCCTAGGGCGGCGCCAAAGACGGGATTTCAGTCCCTACTTGTCCTATCACGTCAACATCGGCTTCAAGAGCGGAGTCATCGGTCAGTTTGCCTATTGGCCCAGTGGTAAAGACAGCCAAGGACCGATGCTGGGCACCCGCATCTTTGGGACCAGGGGGGTAATCTACCTAGAGGATCGAGCCTGTGGAGTGGTCAATGTCTTTAACCCTGACGGCACCTCACAGCAATTGTACTACACCCCCTACCAAGGGTATTACAACGAGTTTGTCAACTTCTATAACGCCCTAACGGGCCAAGAAGCCATCGCGGTTCCCCCGGAGATGGAGTATGGTGATGTAATTACCGTCCTGGCCATCCTGTCGTCACTGGAAACCGGTGGAGTCTGTACCGTGGATCCCACGGCAGATTATCTCGGTCAGGTCACCGAAACCCCGGTGCCCCAACTATCCCTTCATTAAGCCGACGCCGGTGGCAGGGAACACCATCGACACAAAATAAGCCCGGAGTGGTTTTTCCACCCGGGCCTTTCCTGTTACTTGGAAAACGCAATTACACCCGATAGACGCCGTCATCTTCGATCTCCGCTGCATCCCGATAGACAAAGGTCTTGCAGCAGGTATCAACACACACCGCCACCTCGGTTTGTTGTGCCGTGGTGGCCTGGGGTGCGTCAAAACTGTCGTCCAGGGATTCCGCCATCTCGTTGGAGGTGATGAGAATCTGGTTAGCATCGCAACGATTCCCCTGGGCCCAGTAGTGACAGCTGCTCACAGTACACATGATCTCCTGGTTAGCCATCGACTTCCCTCCTTGCTCCTAAGTCGAATCTCCTTTCTAACTTTCCACGGGAGTCGATTTCATATCCCTTCCCCAACTGAAAGGCAAGATCTTGGGCACTGGTCAGGGGCGGGCTGCAGGTGCCCTCTCGGCAAACAAAGGCCACCGCCGGAGCTTCCGAAGAAAGAGCCCCTTGCCGACTAACCCACACCTGAGGTGGCGACTGCCAAATCTCTTCCCAGCCTGGAGTTAGCCCAAAGAGAACCAGACGGGGAATGAACTGAGCCCTCAGACATTCAACCATTTGCTGCCATTCAGACCGCTGGCTGTCACCAAGAAGCATAACCTCCGTACTGGTAGACTGCCACCACTGCAAGGCCGTCAGCAGCGCGGCACACCCCCAGGGGTTGTGGGCCATCTCATCGGCATAGACATCGAAGGTCCTGTCGATGAGAGCAGGAAACCGATGATCTACTTCCGCGAGCCGAATGAGTGCCAAAACCGCTTGGCTGGCGGCCGAGGGATAGGACTGATCAGTAATCCCCTTGGTCCTTAAGAGGGGTGAATCATGTTCCTCATCGCTATCAAACCAGCCGCCATTGGCTTCATCCCAAAATCTCTCCACCATCACTTCCGTCAAGGATCGGGCCTGGGTCAACCAGGAGTGGTCAAAGGTAGCGGCATGCAGATCCAATAATCCATTGATCAGCCAACCATAGTCTGAGAGAAATCCCGGGATTTGCGAAGGTCTGTCCTTGAAGGCGCGCAGCAAGCGGCCTCGACCATCCATCAGGTTCTCCAAGATAAAGTGGGCAGCTGCCTCAGCCTGCTTACCATACCCTGGCACATCGAGAATTCTCGCGGCCTGGGCAAAGGCGGAAATCATCATTCCGTTCCAGGCGGTAATAATCTTTGTGTCACAAAAGGGTTTCTCCCGGTGAGTTCGGTGGGCGAGCATCTGCGCCCTGCCCTGGGCAAGGATGTCCTGTATCCCTGGGAGACTTAATCGGTACTTGTCAGCCAACTGTTCTTCGCCCGTTGACCGATGGAGTACACTGGTTCCCTTGGCGAAATTCCCCTCTGGGGAAATACCGAAATAGTCGCAGAGAATCTCGCCCGGCTCCTCTCCCAAAAGGTCAATTACCTCCTGATAACGCCACACATAGTACCGACCTTCTTCTCCCTCGGTGTCGGCATCGAAGCTGGAATAGAAACCTCCCCCGGGAGCAGTCATTTCCGAGGCCACAAACTGAAGGGTTGACTCCACGACCTCGCGAAATTCCGGTTCACCGGTCAGCTGGTACCCGGCAAGATACAGCGGAACCAGAAGGGCATTGTCATAGAGCATTTTTTCAAAGTGGGGAACCAACCACCGGGCATCCGTTGAATAGCGATGAAACCCACCGCCCAGATGGTCCCGGATCCCACCCCGAGCCATGTGGAGCAGGGTGTCCACCACCATATCAACGCTGGCGGGGTCAGCCTCATAGCCAACGTGGAGAAAAAGCTGCAGCAGATTGGTGGTGGGGAACTTGGGAGCATCGCCGAAACCTCCATGTCTGGTATCGTAACTATACTTAAGTCTAGACACCGCCTCCCGGGGCAGATCTGTCCAATCCCAGGACTCCAGGGAAATGCCAGGCTCCGTATTTTCCGGCAGCAATTGCCCCTTCATCCCTTTGACTATGTCCTGGGCAATTGCCTCCACCCGCTCCCTTTCTGTCCTGTAGACCCGAGCTACCGTCTGGAGAATCCTAATAAAACCCGGTCGCCCGTATTTGTCTTCTGGGGGAAAATACGTGCCGGCATAAAAGGGCTTTAGATCGGGGGTCAAAAATACCGTTAGGGGCCACCCACCGTGCCCCGTCAGGAGCAAACAAGCGGTTTGGTAGGTCTCATCGAGGTCGGGGCGTTCCTCCCGGTCCACCTTGATACAAACGAAGTTCTCATTCATCATCTGGGCAATCCTTGGGTTGGTAAAGGATTCCCTCTCCATCACATGACACCAATGGCAGGCACTGTACCCGGAGCTGAGCAGAATAGGGCGATCCTCGGCCTTCGCCCTGGACAAGGCCTCGGAGCCCCAGGGATACCAATCCACCGGATTGTGGGCATGCTGGAGTAGGTATGGACTTTGCTCATGGATCAGACGATTAGTCGTAACGGTACCTTGTCCCACTATCCCATCCCCTTACCTTGACTCATAGTTAAGTTTAGCCTGCCCGGAAATACCGCCGCCATACAGGTACAAAAAAAGCGACTAACACTAGTCGCCGAGCAATTCCCCTTGGGGACCCTGTGGGATCCTAAGGGCCATCCCTGTCTGTAGTTTCCGAGGATCGCTGATCTGGGGATTGGCCTTCCAAATCTCTTGATACCGACTTCCGTCACCCCACAGCTTCTCGCTGATCCGCCACAGGGTATCGCCGGGTTCCACGGTATAGACTGTATACTCTGTCCCAGATTCCGGGAGCGACAGGACATCCCGATTCCCCGGATCCGGTGCCGGGGTAATCGGCGGCTCGGCCTCGAGAATCTCCTGTGGAGGCCTCTCCACAGTTTCATCGAAGGCCTGCCCTTGCCCCGGTACGGCAGCGGTAACTGACACCGATTCCTGTTGCTGGGACAATAGGTCAATAAACTTCGGTTGTCTCTGGTTCCAAAGGGCCTTCGCCCCGAAAATAATCAGTAGTATCACCAAGATGCCTGCTACAGCGGCAAACCATGGCCCCAAATTAGCTTGGCCAAATAATTCCGTCAAGAGTTCCTCCCTGGGAAGCTTGGGGTTGGGGACTGAACTGGAAGCATCGGTTTGCTGAGCTGAAACTTCCACCGCCTTCAACCCGGACTTAGCCTCTAAGGCTCGAACTCGCCGGCTAGGTCTTAGCTGACCCTCCTGCCAGGACCAAACTCGCCAATTCTTCCGGTCACTATCCACCAACCAGCAGACTTGCCAATGCTCCCCGAATAACTTAGCGCTACGAGCCCGGTCGGCGTTGGTGAGGTCAAGCCCCTGGAACCTCAGGGCGAACCAACCGAGGATGCGGGCCTCGGGATACTGATCTGCAAACATCTCCTGCGCCCGCCGCCAATGATCCACACTGAGTAGGTTGGGAGTCTGATCCAAGGGGTAGAAGAAAACATGCTCAATTAGCAAAACCGGTCGGAATTGACTAAAGACCACCTGGCCCCCGAGAAGACCCTCTACAGGAGAAGAGACCTTGCCCAAATCCACCTGTTGCAACTGGGCAATCACACTCTTGGAGACGAAGATATCCGGTCCACGGCCTTGACCCAATCCTGACTCACCAATTTGATGCTCCACCTCAGTCACCTCCGGGCAAGCAGCAGTACAACCTGTCCCTATCCCGCCAATTACATGAAGGGGAAACCCTATGGTTTCCCCAGGTTTAACTTCTCACCCTAGACAAAACCCAACCTAGTTTTGTCCCAAGGATACAACTAAGCCGTTCACCTTAGCTTCGGTGGCCACCTCTACGTAGAATTCCACATTGCTGTCGATGCTTACATCCTTGCCCTTAACCAAGAGGGCTCCAGCCAAACCAATGGGATTTCCCGCCAACAGCACCACGCCGAGCATACTGGCCCCTGCCGCCATATACAGAGATTGGTTCTCCTCACTGGCTCGCTCCGACAAGACCAATCGGATTCTGCTGCCGTCGATGGCAGTAACCCGACCAAAATCCAGTCGCAGCACACCGTCACGGCCCAATCTACCGGCCTCTCTGGCTTCGGTGACCGTCGCCGTTCCCTTGGTACCCGCGGGAATCACCAGGGTACCGTCGACGATAATGTCCTCGATAATCTCATAGGGGATCTGATCATTAACTTTATTTTTCTCTGAAGAAACCCCTGCCAACAACTGGATCTTCACCAGCGTCGAACTGGGCACTTCCCTAACCGCGGTAGCTATGTCCCGGCCACCCCAGACAATATTGGTCAGCTCCTGGACCCGATTCTCAACGGGCCCGGTATTGGTGGAACCAAAAATCCCTAGTTCTAATTCTTTGATTCGATCGAAAAGGGGCTTATCGGAATTGACGCTTTGGTACATCATCCACTCCAATGCCGTCAACTTAACGGTGAGAGAATTGCCATTGATGCCGGTGGCATCGACGTAACTGCGCAATCGCTCCAGCCGGACCAATAGGGCTCCCCTCTCTGTCCGCCCAAACAAATCGTTTTCCAGTCGACCCAACCGTTCAATAATTGACCCCTCTTCTACAGGGCGCCCATAGAGCTGCTTCTCCAGCTCCGTCAATTGCTGCAGTGGACTTGCTTGGGCACTGACGCCCACGGGAACTGCCAAGGTCCACACCATTACTGCCGTTAAAGCTAGACTGAGTATCCTTTTCATATTCATAGTTTCGGCTGGCCTACCCAATCGCCTAGGCCTGCACCCTTCCCCTCCTGTCTAGAATCTGATGGAGAATTCCGCGGTGGCTACATTATCTGACTCCGCGCTGGACTCAAAGTCAATCATTTTGTAACCGACCAAAAGTGAAGTATCGGCCTGAAAAACAAATCCCAGACTGAGACTTTTGGAACTTTGACCGGCACCCTCTTCAACTTCAACCCCGGCTTGCATGACTGTCTCTTCGCCAACGGGATATTTGACTCCGGCACTGGCACCCCTGCTCCCGAGATTAGCGCCGCCCAGTTGTGAGTCTCCTTCGTACTTCAATCCAAATTCCACACTTCCTGTGGGAGTATCCACTCCCACGCCGATGGCAGCCCTGCGCCGGATGGAAAACTCAGGAGGAACAGGCTCCGGCAACGATGGTTCTTCACCGGGATCCGAGGGTTCCGTGCCAGGACCACCGGATGCAGGCGGTGGCGAGTATGGAACTTTGACATCGCTAAAGCTGTAGTCCGCTCGAATTACCGTGTCGGAACCAACATCATAGCTCACACCCATGGAGTGGACAGTATTGGGTTGGGCAGATTCATCATTTAAAGCATTCACGGTATCTCTAGAGGTTCGAATTAGGATATCACCAACCCGAACGGTAAAGTCGTAACCTCGGGTCCGCATCTGTTCGGTGAAATCAAAGCCCAGCAAGGCCTCCGACCCAGGATTAACCGATCGATACTTTGCTCCCAGCTCCAAGTCTCCAATCTGCCATACCGCTCCGAAATTCTTCAGTTCGGAGTCCGATGGATCTTCTCCCGCTCCACCGGCGTATCCACCAGAAATCACAAAATCCGGCGCCACCCGAATTGTACCACCGATGGAACCGATGCTCTTAGTTTCCTCTTCGAGCAGGCCCCCTCTGGATCTGGTGGCAACGGTAGCCCCGATATGCACCCGATCGTTTAGTTGAACGATGCTGTCACCGATGAGATAGTGTTGCTTGTCCTTAAGCGCAAACAGACCGTTTTCAGGCTCGCTCTTGAGAAGCAACTGTTGCGAGGGTGAAAAGCTAAAATGATTCCAGAATAGGTCCGTTGCCCCCTTTGAAGGCAGAAACCGGTCCACAATCCCCAAGGACTCCAACTCAGAGTCAAAACCTTGGATTAGACGTCGAATCGACTCCAGATGGGTCTTGTTCAGCTCTTGGTTTGAATCCACCGCTCCCATAGCTCGTTCAAAGACATATTCCAACCAAAGGTCAGGATCCACCCCCGTCACCGATTCAGTTCCACCCATTGCCTCCAGCCGATTGAGAACTTTACTTACCAAGAGGGCCATCTCAAAGCGGGTAATGGTGGTCACTCCGTAGGTAAAGTTGAGCTCCGTCGGCTCCAGCAAAGGTGTCTCGGCTAAGGACCTAACCGCGGAATAGCTCCAGTGCTCCACGGGAAGTTCCTGAGCCTGGACTTTGGCAACCACCGGCGGGAAATTTGATGCTGCCAGTGTAAGAGCGAGAAAAATGCCTATGATAAAGCAACCCTTGAGTTTCCTGATCATATCACTCCCTCCGGTAACGGTGTATCAACCATGACTTTCGCCCCTATTTCCATCTTAGCTAATAACTAATAATTTCGGGGTAAAATGGCATATTCCCTGCCGGTAGCGCCGTTGTCCAGGGGAGAATGGACCCGATTCTCACTGGTGAAAGTATCCAATCTAGGCCTTACCCGATGAGCCCAATACCCGCATCCGCGCCTGAATTTTCTCTTGCATTGCTCTCTTGGCTTGTGCCAGCTCTGCCAATCCCACTATCGGGCCTTCAGTGTTTTTCAGAGCCTCTCGCAGGGTGGTGCCAAAGGCGGTCATCACCTCAGTGCCAATGTTCACTTTGCGGATACCCAATTCGATAGCTCGCCGAAGGTCATCATCGGGAATCCCGGTACCACCGTGGAGCACCAGGGGAACCGATACCGCCTCATTGATGGCCGCAAGCCGCTCAAAATCCAACTTGGGTGTATCTGTGTAAAAACCGTGGGCATTGCCAATGGCTACAGCCAGGGCATCTACCTGGGTCTGAGCCACGAAGTCCGCCGCCTGGTCTGGGGCGGTCATCAGATCCGCCTTCGCCCCATCGCCCCGAGCGGCCACTCCGACCTGTCCCAGCTCTGCCTCCACGGAGACTCCACACAAGTGGGCAACCTCCGTCACCCTTTTGGTGATGGCAACGTTGTCCTCGTAGGGCAGACGGGAGCCATCGAACATCACCCCGGTATACCCTGCCTGTAGACACTTGACGACCATCTCAAAACTAGCCCCATGATCCAGGTGTAAAGCCACCGGTACTGACGCGGCCTCGGCTAAGGCTCTGCCGATGGCTGCCGATTCAGCGATACCAAAATGACGTTGGTGCCCATCATAGACCAACAGAATGACAGGGCTTTTTTCCGCCTCCGCGGCGGCAACCACCGCCTGCGTGGTCTCAACATTAAAGGCATTAAAGGCACCGACGGCGTATCCGCCCCGGTCTGCCGCGGTAAGAATGCTTTGCAGGGAGACTAAACTCAATTCCTCTTCCTCCTCACAGACTGCCAATTTGTTCTAATAATCCTACCAATTCCGGTTGGGGGAATGCTCCCGGAGAAATTCCACCACTTCATCGTAGGTGGGGATTCCCGCTCTGCCACCGAGTTTGCGAACCTTGAGCCCTGCGGCGGCGCTGGCAAATTCAGCGGCCGTTAACATGTCCATTCCCCTTAGTTTACCGACGATGTAGGCGCCGTGAAAAACATCGCCACATCCAGTGGTATCGACAACGGGACTGATGGCAAAGGCGGGGACAGCTTCGGCGACATCCCCACTGGCGCAGACACAGCCTTGCTCGGCCAAGGTGATGATTACCTCCTGATGTTGGCCCTCCGCCACCAGGTCCTTGGCCACCTGCATCGGAGTTCGCCCATCGGCAATATCCTCATAGAAGAATCGCGACGCGATGAGGATGTCCACTAGGGGCAAGAGGTTCTCCATACCCCGAGCATTAGTGGCATCCATCACCACCGGAATCCCAGCCCGACGGGCGATCTTGGCTGCAGCGATGGAAGCCGCCATTTCATTCCCGTCGACATGGAGGTACTTGGCACTGTTAATCACTTCCTCATCCAGCTCTTCAGGTCGAAGGGGCGTCGCCGTCTTGTTACTGAGAATGAAGGCCCGGTCTCCGCTGCCTTCCTCAACTAGGCACACGACAAAGCACGAGGTGGCCTTCGGTCTCACCACCAGGTGCTGGGTATCGACACCATAGCGGGCAAAGTCCTTCCGGATAAATTCCCCGGAGGCATCATCCCCCACCACACCGATAAACCCGGCTTTAGCTCCCAAGCGGCTCACTGCCACCATCGCTGTGGCGGCGGGACCGCCGCCCTGTTGACTGGAAGCGCTCATATGCACCGAACTTTCGAACTCCGGAATATGGGAAACCACGGCTAAGTAATCGTGGGTACACAAACCTAACCCCAGTACATCATAGGCCATAATGTGTCAGACGATCCAGCATCACGGGACCGTCTATCTCCCCCCTTCGTCGAAATTATCGAAATATCAAGTTAAGTTTTCAGCAAGGGGGAGGTAACACCTTTTATCTTTCCTGACTTCTCAGATACCGCTGGGCCAAGATCAAGGCCACGTAGTCATCATAGGGTTCCGAGGGATACTGCAGGGAAAGGGGCCAGAACCTCCGCCATCCCCGGCGATTTTCCTCTAGGTACTTGCGGCGGGCCAGTTCGCTGGTACGATGTTCATCGACCAGCTCAACCCTATCCACTAACCTATCAATCCCCGCTTGGGCTAACCTTTCCCGGAAAACCTTGGCTCCCGTACCATCCCCCAGCAGGACCACGTCAATGGGTCGAGACTCCACCTCCAGGCGAATCCGGTCCAACAACTCCTCGGCAGGAACCACTTCCTGCACCAAGACTTCCCCTGAGCTAGCCATCACCACCAAGCCGCATTTAGCCCTTCCTGGATCTACCGCTAACACCAGCACGTGCATCCTCCTTTGCTGCAGCAACCACTATTCCTATAAGTTCCCCAGCAATGAGAAAAACCCCTGAGTGGATTAACCACCCAGAGGTTTTTTTCCTGTCTATAGAAGTCCTACTAGAACTTCACCTTGATACCACCGGTGTACTTCATGTAGGTATCCTCAGTTTCCTTATCCACCTGAGCAGCCTTCAGGCTGAGGTCAACGGCATCGTTGAGTACCGGGACGGTAACACCAAGCTCAGTGGTCTTGGTTACAACGCCCTCGTCATTCTCAGCATTGGTGAAGTCCAACTTCAAGGTCGCGGGATCCAAGGCCAGAGTAAACCCAGTACCCCAGTCATAGGCGTCGGAGTTGTTCTTGAAGCCATAGTTCGCCTTGGCACTGAGATTGTCGACGAAGAACTTCTTGAAGGTCAGGGTGAAGTCGTTATCATCTGTTTCATTCTTCTTCAAGTTGAAGGTCTTCGCGGCATCGAATCTGAGGGGTGCCCCTGCAAACTCGAAGTCCTTGCCTACGCCCAGCTTGAAGTTAATGGAGTCGACATTTGTAGCGTCGGAGACATTGGTGGAGTGAGCGAGCTCACCGTACCAATCCAGCGACAGGAAATCGATGTCCTGGGCCCGAACTGCCAAGCCAACCTTGGTGTCGTCATGAGCATCTTCGACCAAGCTTCCAGACACGGTAACGCTGGTCTTCAAGGTAGCCAGATCGGTGGGTACCGTCATCTCCAGCTTAGCCTCTTGCACAAATTCGTTGTTACCGGCTGCTTCCTCAGTAACAGTGTACTTATTGTCTAAGTACCCACCAAAGCGAACAGCCTTCAGCTGTTTGTTCAGGTCCTCGAGACGAGCGTTCTCCAGCTCCTCAACCCGAGCTGTCAATCTCTCGATCCTCTCGTCCTGGGAGGTGTTCTCGTTCTTCAGCTGATACAGCTGGATCTCGTTGATGGTGCTTTGCACCTCAAGCTCTGCCAACCGAGCATTGCGGTCAGCGTCTGCAGCCCAAAGCTCTTCGGCATCGGCCTCAAGGGCAGCTACCTGAGTCTTAAGAGCGTCAATGTCTTCGCCCTGAGCCTCTAGGGCTTCGATTCTGGCAGCATGATCAGCAACATCCCGCTGCAGAGTGGCAACTCTGTCATAGACCTTGAAGAATACAGACTCGAGGTTGTCCAGTCTAAATCCGAGAACCTCAAGTTCACCGCCAAACTCATCGGTCAAAGCAGCCACATCAGCGCTGATGGTAGCCACTTCAGTCTCGATATAGGACTTTACGTAATCCATATCGCCCTGCAAGGCAGCAATCGCAGCCTGGGTCTGAGTCAGGTTGCTGGTATTCTGCGTAGCCAGCCTAAAGGCAGCGTCAGCCTTCTTGCCAGCAGCCTCAGCAATGGCGGCGGCTTCTTCAGTCACCCGCTCGGCTACGAACTGAGCCAATACAGCCTTAGCCTCATCGGTCAACTCAAAGGGCTTCTCTACGACGGTGGTCTCGATTACCTGACGAACCGGTTGCTCAACAACCTCAGGAATCTCAGCTCTTACCTCAGCGAGACGGCTGTCCATCACAGCGAGGATCTCGTCATAGATGTCTGCCTTCAGCTGGTCACTGGCACCGGCAAATTGATCGTCAATCCAGATCTCTAAACGATCCAAGACCCGAGCAAAAACCATTGCCATTTCATAGCGGGTAAAGCTACGTTGTCCACCGAAGGTCCCATCGGGATACCCGATAATCAGCCCAGCAGCGGCCAATCTGGTCACGGAGTCATATGCCCAGTGATCAGGATCGACATCGCCAAAGGGACTAGCAGCAATGGCCGGGACTGCCATCGCCCAGATCATCGCAAGAACTAAAAGGGCCGTTATTTTCTGTTTCATTCCATTTCCCCCCTGGTTGGTTTCTCTTTATTTGATCTCGAAG
The DNA here is from genome assembly GCA_012727955.1 of Bacillota bacterium. NCBI lineage: Bacteria > Bacillati > Bacillota > Bacillota bacterium. Next base: position 91,335 of record JAAYGB010000005.1, on the reverse strand, counting down.
GTAATACTCGCCCGCCGAAAAAACAGTTCAGCACCGGACAGCATTCCTTCGAGCGAAACGCCTTTCCCAGCGCAGTCGTGGTCAACCTGGGTCTGGCACCTCCTTTCCCACCACCTGCACCGTGAATAGATAGAAAGACACTGTTGAGGAAGAACTTTCTGGCACAAGCTGAAAAATCCTTCCCGATTCAAAGGAAGATTTCATGGGAATTTCCTATGGGTACCGAAGGTTATGTACCAATTCAAAGTTATTCAAGATATTCTTCGCCATTGGTAGGGTCAAACCCTTTCCCGGATCCTCCCCTTGCAGGAAGGCTGATGGGTATTTTTTCGGTCTCCGAAAAGGGCCTTGTAACCCAAACTTCCAGCCCCGGCCACAGCCACAACGCCTCGGCTTTCCACTCCTTGGAGTGTCCTCCGATCCGGCTTAGGCCCAACTGTCCCACAACCGGGGACTGCTCCTTGGCCGAGGGTTCTGGCGTGGGACTCAACTCCCTGGTCAGCTTCGGAATTGCCAGGCGTCGAGATTCAGTGTCCCGGGGACGAGAGTACAACCCCATCAGTTCCATCTCCTCGGCAAACTCCCGGGTTAGATTTTCCAGGGACTGAGCGGCTCTTGCCGTCAGTCTCCTGAGTTCCGCCACCTCTTGCCGGCTTCTTCCCCCCGTCAAATCGCCGGGAGGGTGCTCCAAGGTAAAATTAAACACTTGCTCCCATAGGGTGTAATCCAGGGCAGCAAGTGCTTGGGCAACATTGGCATCACTCATACTTGTACCTAGCATCAGTTGTTTTTCTACTAATTTCCGTTGATAGTGGTCCAATCTCTGGTGAACTTTACCCACCAGAAGGGCTACCTCATAGCGGGATAGACTCACGGGGCCAAGCAAGGCCTGCCCCTGTTGATATTCCTCTACTAGACCTGCTCTGACTAAGTCCCGCAGCCCCTCGTAACCCCAATGGTTTGGCGGCAAATCTGAAAAGGTCTGGGCTTCACCCACTATTGCCCAGGAACTACACATCACCACGGCGACAAGGATAACAACTAGCCAAGGATGTCCCACTGCCCCTTCCTCCTTTTGGGAGCTAGCCTGACGGCTATGAGTCTAAGGGCACCACCTTCAAATCGATGCTGAGGGGACCTACGGCATTCCAAATATCATGGCGGGCTACTGCCTGCACCTCAATCATACTATCGTGCTGGCGCATCTGCCGGAGTGTAGCCATGAACTCATCGCCGGTAAGGGCGGTACCCAGGGTACCATCGGCATAGGTGATCATTCCCCGGGAAATCCCAATATCGTTGATCCGGCTGAGCATTGCCGCGATTTCATCTTCCACATTCACTCCCGGTGCCGACAAGTCGATCTCACGACTGAGAATAATCTCGCCCTTCTTATAGATCAGAGTATTAGGCAGATAGACCAGCCGAACCTCCACGGGCTCACCGGGTAGCGTGTTGCTGGCAGCCAGGGCGCGAATCACGTGTTTGCCCTCAGCCCGTTCCAGATAATGCAATACTTCCTGGAGATGCTCATTTTCAATCACAAGGGCAGCCCTCGAGGTAGCCTTATCCATCACCCCACGCCTTAGGGCAATCTGATTAGCCTGGTTTAGGAAGGTAATAATCTCCTGCCGCATATCCTCTATATCTCGGCTTCCTTCCATCACCGTGGCCAGAATAATCTCATTGGCCTGAAAGACAAAATTACTGGATTTAATCAGTTCCAGCTCAGTCTGTTTTTCTTGAATCAGCTCGTTCTGCAGGCTGACCATCAGATTGTACTCCTGGGTCAGGGCCTGCATATGGGTCTTCATTTCCTCTTCAGTCTGTCTCAGTTCGTCGATCTTGGCTTGGAACAGCTGATTGATCTCCTTCATATCCTCTAGCCGCTGTTTCTCCAGTGCCAAGGACCTGCGGGTCTCCTCTAGCTCCTCTTCTGTGGCAGCCAAATCCGACCGGGCTTGATTGTACTGGGCCAAGGCAGTTTCGTATTGCTGTGCGATGGCGGTGTAGGCGGCATTCATCTCTTGATACTCCGTTTTGATCAATTCAAAGTTTGTCATCATATTCTCATAGTCCGCTTGTAAGTCGGCAAACTGCCGTTCCATTTCCGCAGCTTCCGCCTGTGCGGACTCCAGTTCCACCTTGGCGGCATCTCTCTGCTCAACCACCTCTAGCAGCTGGTGGCTTAGCTCCTCATACTCGAGGGTTTTCCGTTGAATCTCCTCAGCCAAGGACTGCACTTGGGCTTCCTGGGCAGCTAGCTCCTGTTCCACTTCAAAGAGCCGTTGTTGGCTGGCATTAAAGCGGACTTCACTGGTTGCTAGGGCCGTTTGAATCTCCTTCATGTGAAATAGGGCGGTTCGCACATCGGCAGAAGCAATGGTCAGCACTGCCAGGGACGCCGCGGCAATCAGGATCCCGGTGACAATGGTAATCACGATGGATGTATACTTGGGGCGAAGGCCAAAGAGGCTAAGCCGCTTGCGACCGATCTTCATTCCAATCTTGTCACCGATATAGGCAATCACTCCACCGGACAACACCAGTGTGAGAATTAACCCAAGTCCATACACCGCGGTCACCACCCTTCCTGCTTAATTTAGCGCCTTGATCCTCACCGAGAAGAACGAAACAACAACCCCAATCCCAGAACAACAAAGAAAATATTGGCGATCCAACCACCGACAACCGGGGGCAGATATCCCCCTTGGGCTAGAGCCTCTCCCGCCGTCATAATCACGTAATAGATAAAAATAACTACAATTGACAGCCCAAATCCAATGGAGGTCGCCGATCTATGGGGCTGAATTCCCAAAGGAGCTCCCACCAAAGCAAAGATCAGGCTAGCAAAGGGCATGGCTAACTTCGAGTGCCACTTCACCTGCAACTCGCGGACATTGCGGCCTTGACTGGCTAGGATATTGATATGCTGCGACAATTCCCGAATATTCATCTCTTCGGGGTCCTTTTGGGCCCGAACGATGTCCTGCGGCTTCTGACCGATATCCACGGGCTGGCGGGCTCCAGCGAAGTTCACCGTCACCACCTGGCCATCGGCATTGAAGCGATTGGTCACTCCATTCTCCATATACCATCCTGTCTCATCCCACACAATCTGCTCCGCATAGGTGTTCTCAACGGGCTTGCCGTTGTCTAGGGATACAATCGTCACATCATGCATGATTTGAGTCTTAGCGTCAAAGCGGGCGGCATACAGGAACCAATTCATTATTCCCCGCTCGTGCGTCTGCAGAATAACGTTTCTGGTCACCGTGGGGATACTTCCACCCCGAATCTCCAGCATCAACAGGGCGCTGCGTTCATTGGCCCTAGGGGCCACCTTCTCACTAATAAAAAAACTCATTCCCGTGACGATTACTGCCACCACCAACACCGGTGCAATAATCCGCCGAAAGCTGACGCCACCGGCCTGCATTGCCACAATCTCACTGGTAGAAGACAGCCGACTCATCGACAACAGCGTTGCCAGAAGTACCGACATCGGAAAGGTGTAGGTAAAGATCTGCGGCAGATTATACAGGAAAACCAAAACCGCCTTACTCAGCGGTGCCCCATATCGGACCACCAACTTAGCCATATCGATCAATTCGGTGCCAACGAAGATACTGGTGAAGGCGGCAATCCCAAACAAGACGGGCAAAATGGTCTCCTTGGCTATATATTTATCTAGAATTCTCATAGGCTAAACCGCTCTCCCAGGTAAAACTTGCGGGCAGTCTCGTTGGTGGCGATTTCCTCGGCGGAGCCAGAAACTAGGATCTTGCCCTGATGCATAATATAGGCTCGATCGGTGATGGCCAGGGTCTCTCTCACGTTATGATCGGTGATCAATACCCCCAAACCCCGCTTCTTCAGGTAAGCCACTATCGTCTGGATATCGGCCACCGCGATGGGGTCGACCCCGGCGAAGGGTTCATCCAACAGGATGAAAGCCGGGTTTGTTGCCAGAGCCCGAGCGATTTCCACTCGACGCCGCTCTCCCCCGGACAACATCACGCCCTGCTGATTCCTGACATGCCCCAGGTCAAATTCCTCCAACAGCTCCTCCAGGCGCTGCTGTCGTTGTCTTTTATCCAACCCCATAACTTCTAAAATCGCTAAGATATTCTCCGTCACCGTCAACTTGCGAAAAATCGATGCTTCCTGGGGCAGATAACCAATTCCCAACCGGGCGCGCCGATACATCGGTAAGGGGGTAATCTCCTGTCCGTCGATCTGGACGCTCCCAGAGTCCGGCCTTTCTAATCCCACGATCATGTAAAAAGTAGTAGTCTTCCCTGCCCCGTTTGGCCCCAGTAAGCCTACTACTTCACCTCGAGCTACCTCGAGACAGACTCGATCTACAACTCTTCGACCGCGATAGGACTTCACCAGATCCTGGGCTACGATGGTCAAAACAAACTCTCCCTCATCAAACTGAATACCTGTCCCTACAACAAAATTCGCTATTTTCCCATGGATACCTCTACGCAAACCCTACCACTAGAGCCAGATCCCGGCATACCAGTCCTTCGCAGCAAGTTACCGTGAGCTTTGCCGGGCTGCCTGTAGTACCGCAGCGGCAGCTCTGTCCACCGCTCCGGAACTGCCCAGTCTGGTCCGCATCGCCTGATAATCCCGACGGATCTGTGCTATTTGGTCGGGCTGATTCCACAGCTCCAGTACCGTCCCAGCGATGTTGTCAGTAGTTACCTCTTCCTGAATCAACTCAGGAATAATCTCTTTCTCCATGATGATATTCGGCAGAGCAAAGTGGGAGATGCGCACCACCCGCCGTACAATAAAGGCCGTCACCGGCGCCACCTGGTAAATCGCCACTTGGGGAGTGTCGAGGATCGCGGCCTCCAAGGTAGCCGTTCCGCAGGCGATCACCGCCAAGTCGCTGACTGCCATCACACTATAGGCCTCACCGGTCACTATCCTTAGGTTCAGATCCCTTGCATCCAAGTCATCGAGGATGGCTGCCGCCACGTCAGACACCGTGGACGCCAGGGGAACCACGAATTGGACATCGGCAATCTCCTGGGCAATGAGTCTGGCAGCAGCCAGCATCTTGGGAAACAGTGACTTTAGCTCCTGCTCTCTGCTTCCCGGCAAAAGTCCAATAATGGGATTTTCCGGATCTAGGTCCAGTCGGGAGCAAAGCTCAGCTTTACTGCCATCCACCTGCACGATATCCAACAGGGGATGGCCGACGAACTCCACGTTGGCCCCAGCCTTCTTGTATACATCGTACTCAAAGGGAAAGATGGACACCACTTTGTCGGCAAAGGCGGCTACCTTCTTGGCCCGGCCTTCGGCATAGGCCCATGCCGCTGGGCTAATGTAGTAGACCACAGGAATGTTAGCTGCCTTGGCCATGGGACCCAGGCGCATGTTGAAGCCGCCAAAATCGATGAGTACTAGGACATCGGGCCGTCGTTCCACTAAGGCATCCCGCAGCCGGGACAAAACCCGTTTTAGCACCCGATAACTTTTCAGCGCCTCCACAAATCCAATGGTGGACATTTGGGTGGGATCAAAGAGCAGCTCAACGCCGGCCTCTTGCATCAAGCGACCACCCATCCCGAAGAACTGGATATCGGGATTTTGCCGCCTCAGGCTCTGGACCAAGTAGGAACCGTGGAGATCTCCCGAGGCTTCTCCCGCAACGATCATCACCTTGTAGCCCTTCATTGGTCAGCACCTGCCTGCCCATCCTGATCGGAAACGCCTACGATGGCGATACCTAGTTCGTTGGCCTGGCGAACAAACTGCGGCTCCTCAACAATCAATACGGCACCGGCCTCCACCGCCAGTACCGAGGCTTGGGCCCGAACCATATACTGCAGGGTTCTCTCCCCCACCGTAGGGATATCAAAGCGAAGATCCTGATGGGGTTTGGCCACTTTCACCACTACTGTACCGGGGCCGGCCAGAGCTCCTCCCCGCAGGATGGCCTCATCGGTTCCCTCCACGGCTTCAGCGGCCACCACCGCGGCATGCTTGACCACCACCGTCTGTCCAATGTCCAGGCGCCCGATGCCCTTAGCCATGGGAAAACCAAATCCAATGTCCTGCCACTGCTCTGGAGTAGGGGCCTGGTCGGTTAAGACGCCAGGACGAACCAACAAGGGTTCCAGAATATCCAGTTGGGAGCCAACCTCAAGTCCATGGGCAGCCAAGTCCGCGATAAAGGCCAACACCACAGCGTCGTCGTTGCGGGCTGCCAGGGACCCCATGATTTGCCGAAAACGAGCATCAAATTCCATGGAGGTGTACATCAGACCCTTGGGAACCTTCCCTACCATATACACCCGATCAACAGCCTCTTGCTGCAGGGTACTGAGAATCTTTCCCCACTGCCCCACCGGGATCTGCAGCAACTTGTCCACGTGGGAGGCAAGTTCCGGCCTGGCAGCAAAGATCTGAATCGCCACCACACTGTGCCCCATAGCTTTCGCATTCTCGGCAAAGGCAAAGGGTAGTAACCCTTCACCGGCCAGCAAACCTATTTTCATTTCACTTCCCCCTGTCCCACCTAAGCGAAGATTGGTAAAGAAAAAGCCACTGGAAACCAGTGGCCCATACCGGCAAAGGACAACCTATCCCGTTACCAGAAACAAACATTTTGCAGCAAAACATGCCCCAATAGCAGCGATGAAGAACAGCATCGACCGCTCGCTGGCAAAGGCATCTTTCCCGGCAAAACCCTCTCGGCTAAGGATGGCCTTGCTAACCTTCGGACGAAAGCGATGTACCCTAGCACAATATTGGCGATACTCATCACCATAGCTGGCCACCAAGACATCCTCTTCCACGGGAATCAATACCCGAATCACAAGGAGGCAATAGCCGAAATAGAGCAGGTATCCGATCCACCAGTTTGCAGCGACACTTAATCCCATCCCAATGAGGAAATTCCCAATCTGGCGGGGATGCCGCATCAAACTATAGGGACCATGCTCCACTAAGGGCAACCCGTCCCGTTGCTCTATTGGCTGTCCACCGAGAAACCCCGCTACCCAGAGGCGAACTAGTTCTCCCCCTGCAACCAGGACCAAACCCCAGGTCAAGGACTGGGGATTCGGACGAGACCACAGGATGCTGAGTAACAGTAGAGGCAAAGGCAGGATCCCCCGGATCTTGTACAGCGTTTCAGGCAACGACAGGGAGGCGCACTCCTTTGCCCTTAGGAACACGCTTTTTGACTGGGTCATAAGATCTCCTACCTTATCCTAACGACAAATACCACGATCCACGGATCTCAAGAAGCGGAGGAAATGATCGATTTCTGGAGAACCGGCCAACTCCTGCTCCATTTGTTCGATGGCCTCGGATATAGTCAAATTAGAACGGTACAAAATCTTATAGGCGCGCTTAATTTCGGCTCTAACCTCGGGACTTAATCCATTGCGTCTCAAGCCAACTATATTGATACCGTAGGCTTTAGCGGGATTTCCATCGACGAGAAGGTATGGAGGCACATCTTTGGTTACCATGGTATGGGCGCCGATCATCGCCATCCGCCCGACTTTGGTGAACTGATGGACTCCAACTAACCCACCAAAAACAGCACTGTCCTCAACGGTAACGTGGCCGGCTATTCCAGTGCCATGAGCAATGATGACATTATTCCCGATCTGACAATCATGGGCCACGTGAACGTAAGACATGATCAAGCAACTGTTGCCAATTCGAGTTTCGCCTCCACCACCTTCGGTACCTCGGCTGATGGTAGCATACTCCCGAATGATGTTGTTATCTCCAATGAAGAGATAGCTTTTTTCCCCTTTGAACTTCAGATCCTGGGGCTCATTTCCTATAATTGCACCGGTATAAATTTTATTATTCTTACCAATCGTCGTCCATCCCTCTATAACCACGTGGGCTCCGATCTCTGTCCCGTCACCGATCTCTACATTTTCACCAATAATCGAATAGGGACCGATAGTAACGCCGGAACCAATCACTGCATTGGGATGAACAATCGCAGTCTCGTGTATCTTCTGACGCAAAGGGATGACATTATTTCCCGGCTTTTCCTTTGTGCTCATTCCTGTTCCCCTTCCGGCTGCCCATGGCACAATCCCCAAAGTCAGCTTAAGTTTGTACAGGTGACCGTTACTGTCCGACCTTGTCGGCAGGGGCCACCACAAACATCAAATCCGCTTCGGCAGCCAGCTCATCTTCTACATAACAATAGCCCTTGCACTTGGCCAAGGACCTGCGCAACTGAGTGACTTCAACTTCAATGCGAAGTTGGTCGCCGGGAACCACGACTCGCCGAAAGCGAGCTTTGTCGATCCCGGTTAACAAAGGAACCTGACCGCTGGCCACTCCATCCTTGATCACCGCCAATCCCCCGACTTGAGCCATAGCCTCAAGCATCAGAACCCCTGGCATAATAGGGCGCTGGGGATAATGACCAGAGAAGAATTGCTCGTTGATGGTCAAGTTCTTCAATCCAACTGCCCGAATACCTGGCTCCAACTCCAGGACTCGATCCACCATCAAAAAGGGAAAGCGATGGGGAATTCTGTTTTGGATTTCAAGAATATCTAACATATGAAAATCTTCCTTTACCAATTTGTTCGGGCACAAATTAGTACCTGGAAGCAAGGCTGCTACCATTGTACCCTGCGCCCGTAGACGTGTCAAGCTAATGGATGGGAATAACAACTGCCATCCCATCCTGTTTTTTCTCGTCGGTTTCCCGGACTCTGCCCCCTAGGAACCGGAAATGATCTCCGAAGAGTCCCCGATATTCAGCTTAGTGTACCGACCAGTGACGACAGCGTTATGTCCGATTAAAGACCCATCTAAGGTAATGTCCCGCACAACTGCGCCTTCGTTGAGGATGCTGTCCCTGATCAGGCAGTTCTCCACCACGGCATGATCAGCTACCGACACATAGGGGCCGACGACACTGTTGGCTACCCTAGCAGTTCTGGCAATATGTACTGGGGGAATTACCACCGTATTTTGCAGGGGAGCACTAACGGCTCCATCCCGGTCCAAGAGATATCGATTGGTGGCCAACAGGCTCTCGGGATTACCACAGTCAAACCAGCTTTCCACTGGGAAAACACCCATGGGTTCGCCCAGTTTAATCATCCGGCGCAGGGCATCGGTGAGCTGAAATTCGCCCTTCAAGGTAATTCCCTGATCGATTATGTATTCCAGACAATTAAGCAACAGAGCAGTGTTCTTGATGTAATAGACCCCCACCACTGCTAGGTTCGACGGCGGGTTGGCTGGCTTCTCCACCAGGTCAGCGATACGATCTCCTTCCAAAGAGACAACGCCGAAACTTTGGGGATTGTCCACCTCCCGTACCCCCAAGACGCTGTGGGGACTTCTGACCACCGCTGCCAAATCAGCTTCGACGATGGTGTCGCCCAAAACAATCAGCACCGGCTCCGCCGGGTCGACATGTTCTCGAGATAGGTAGACGGCATGACCAAGACCCCGTCTCTCCTCCTGATTGACCACGCGGACGACAAAATTATAGTTCTCACTGACGTAGTCTACGATCATGTCACCCATCTGACCGACGATCAAGACCACTTCACTTACTCCAACGGGAATCAACCGGTCGAGAATATGTCCCAAGATAGGTTTGCCCGCTACCGGTACCAAGGATTTAGGTAGGGTGTGGGTATGAGGTCGCAATCGGCTACCGATCCCGGCTAAAGGCAGAATTGCGCGCAAAGAGTTGACCTCCTTAGTAAATATTTGTACTCTGAGGAAAAACATCCCTCACATACATTATTGAGACAAGGTCGCCTCCTCTATTCCTGTCAATTCCATCCAACTGCTACTTCGGAAATTCGCTGTGCCAACCAGGCATCCAGCTGATGACCGGACTTGATGGCAATGATATGCATCTTCATCGGCCCCAGCAAAGCCAGGTCACCCACAATATCCAGAATCTTATGCCGGACAATCTCGTCGGGGAATCTCAGTTCGTTCACGTATCCTTCGTCCCCCACCACCACAGCCAGATCCAAACTTCCCCCCAGAGCCCTTCCCTGTCGCCGCATCTCTTCGACTTGATGAGCAAAGGCAAAGGTTCGGGCCGCAGCCAGCTGCTCCCGAAATACCTCCTCGGTAATTGCATAATCGGCGTACTGGGTACCGATTACGGGATGATCGGTAACAAAGGTAAAGGATATCCTGAACTCATCGGCAGGTAAGGCAACCATATACCGGCCCTTGTCGGAGACACTGACCGGCGATGATAAACCCCGATAGACTCGAGCCTGTGGCTGATCGACGACTCCCGCCTCTTGGATCAAGCGACAAAACAACTCGGCGCTGCCATCCCCGACGGGAACTTCACCGCCATCTAACTCGACAATAGCGTTGTCGACGCCCATCCCTGACAGACTAGCCAGAAGATGTTCCACCGTCATAACCTTGACGGTACCAATACCCAAAGTAGTGTTCAACCTGGTATCAACTACGTTCTCCAGCCTAGCCGGAATTTCGAGCCTCTCGGGCAAATCTACCCGCCGAAACACCACGCCAGAGTCGGGAGATGCCGGGTGAATTGACATCCGAATAGTTCGTCCAGTATGAAGCCCAAGGCCTTCATAACTGATGGATTTCGCCAGCGTCCGTTGTGACTGCAAATGCTACTCCCTCCCGCTCCTATCCATTAGAATCACTTTTTCTTGTTTTGTCTCATCATTCCTGCCCAAATCGAGACAAAAGTACCTTATCTAAAATCTTATCATACCACTCTCTCTAACAAAAAAGCCAGGGATCACTCCCTGGCCGCGACTAAGCTGCAATCAGTTTCTTGTATTTATCTCCAATCTCCGACTTCGGATCCACGAATATCGTTTCCGGTGAACCCTCCTCAACTACCCGGCCGCCATCCATGAGTACAATCCGGTCTGCCACCCGCAAAGCAAAGTCCACTTCGTGGGTCACGATGATTGACGTAGTTTGAGTGGTGTTCACCAAGTCCTCCATCACTTCTAGAACTTCTCGCACCAAAATCGGATCCAATGAAGCAGTGGGCTCATCCCAGAGAACCAGCTGGGGGTTGTTAACCAAGGCTCTGGCAATTCCAACCCGTTGTTGCTCTCCACCGGACATCTCATGGGGACGCTTATGGGCAGCGGAACTCAGCCCTACTCTGGCCAAGGCCCGCTCTGCCAAGGACTCAGCCTCACTGCGGTTGAGTCCATTTAGTACCGGTGCCAACATCACATTCTCCTTCACCGTCATCCGATTGATCAGGTTGAACTTCTGAAACACAAAGCCCACCTGTTGGCGATAGGCCAAGAGCTCTCTGTGGCTCATATCCAAAATCGACTGGCCGTTGAAAAGGATTTTCCCGGAATCAGGCTCCGTCAACCGATTGATACAACGGATAGACGTGGACTTTCCGCACCCGCTGGGACCCATAATCACCACTGTTTCGCCCTTGCGAACTTTGAGACTCATCCCATCAAGGGCTACTGTCTTGCCGTAGGTTTTCTTCAGATCATAGATTTCGATCACTGCTTCACCTCCATCCCAAAATCCCGCATAAGCTCCCTTAGAAGGTCTTCTTCCAGCCATTTAGCAGATTGAGCAAACCGGGACGACTCTCTGGAATAACGATATTACGCATGATCTGAACGTAGGTCAATCCCAGGGCCTCACCGGCCATCATTTCATCCTCATTGACGGGGCTGAATCGGTCGCACAAAATAGCAGCCAAGCCCCCCAAGATACCACCGAGGATCAGCATATGCCAAGGAGCTACATAGGGAATCTGCGCTCGGCTGGCCAGATAAATGGTAAATAACAGGATTGCCCCCAGGGCAACTCCGATGAATTTAACGGGACTAAATACTCGCTTCCACAGTGACCGACTGGTGATTCTCGACTCTAGCTGCTTCATCACACTCATCACCGTCGAGTAGTCCAAAATCAAGAAGAGAAGGGTAAAGAATATCGCCAACATCCCGGCGATAGTTGCCCTCACTTCGCTCAACACTCGAAATAGCTCAGCTCTTGCGTTGGGGTTAACAATCCCCACCGGCGAGGAGTATACCGACAGGTACTGGTTGTCCAGAACCTCCCGAATCACCCCTTGAGCCTCCTCGGCCGATACCGAGTCGCCATCCAGCAACAGCTGAATCTTTTCTCCGGGAATCACTTGTCCCTGGATATAGCTGTTGATCAGCTGAATCGACTGGCCAATCTCTTCGTCCCGCAGCTGAGGCAAGGACTCCTTGACCTGTTGAATCTGATCAATAATCAGCTGCACATCCACGGTTTCAACGTTTTTCAATTGTCCCGCTAGAGCAGCCAAAGTCTCCTGCATCGCTGCAATATCGAGATCCTGGAGATTACCGGCACTTTCCTCGGACTTATCTCCCACTAGGCCCCGCATCACCTGGCTGATCAGCATCGACAGAACCACATTACCCGCGCCGGCATCGGGACCACCATTGAGGCTTCGATTCAACTCCTCAATCTGGGTCTGCAATTCTTCCAGCTTCACCAGCGATTCCTGGAAGAGCTCCAGGGTCTCCTGCGCGTTCTCCACCGCCTCATCGGCCGTACCGGACAGACTGTCCAGCTGGGTCAACAGGGCGATACTTTCGTCAATGGCTCGAATTAGTCGATAGCGATCATTCTCCAAGATCACAGACCCGACCCGGGAACCTACCTTACCGGCTCGCACCCGGTAACCATTTAGCTCCCCTTGGCCCTCAACGTCACTGATATCACCCTGGATAATCAAGCCCTTGGCCTCGCTACCGGTAATAGAGGTAACCTCGATCACCAGCTGTTCTTCCCCAACGGGTTCTCCCTCCGCCAGATTATCCTCGGCGGTGAGGACCACTACCCGATTGCCGACATTCAGCGGCTCCAGACCCTCGATGGGGATGGTCACCTTAGTCGCGTAGTTTTCCAGAAACAGCTTCATCTCTGCCAAGGTCTTCACAAAGGCTTGATAGTTCTCGGTATCCTGCGACAGGGTGATGTTTTCGATTAGACTGGGAGCATACCTATTCTCCAGCTCCGCAATTACCACCGCACCGGTGGAAGCCACATCCTCTGTCTCCTGTCCCATGGGAAAACTAATCTCTAGTAGTTGATACTGCTGCAAGATGTTCTTGACCGCTTCATTTACTTCAGTAGACTTGTCCACAGACTCTAGAACAGCATACAAACTGCCTCCATCCCGAAAGACAAAGCTCACTCCCGGTACCGCCTCGATCTCCTCAATCAATCTTCCCCTGACCGCGGAGTGGGTGCCTTGCACGACGACCGTTGGCTCTATCATCAGGGTAAACCCTGACTGACCTGGGATGTCTCCGAAAATATTGTCCAGGTTCTCTAAGGTCTCTTTCGTTTTCTCTTCCTCCGGGATAGCGATAAAGACATTGACCTTACCCGCAATAGTCACTCCGTCACTCATCTTCATTCCCGGTAGTCGATTCTCTGCCAAGGCCTTCAGCTCTGTCATCGCCGCTTCCTTGGCATCTTCTCTAATGTGTAGAATAAGATCATATTCACCGAAATCACCGATCAAACCATTGATGGTATCGCCAAAATAGGCATCAACGGCCTTAGCAATTCCGGTAGACAGAATTGTTCCCGCCACGATACTAACGATCATTAAGACCACCAGATCTCGGCCAAAACCGTCACGAAACAGTGTCATCATTGCCTACTTCACCTCCCAGCATGGCAATTATAACATGACACTCTCGGTAAATATACAGATAATTCTTGCATCAATTGTTAGGTTATGGCCCGAGTTGTTCCCTTTGGTGGCCCTGGCAGAGTTTACATCCTCCCAAGACCAGGGAAGGGACGCACCCTAGCCACCGGAACACCGATGACTGGAACACGTCCCTTCCTATGTATGCTCTATTTATGCTTCATCGAAAAGCACCGAGCTTTAATCTCCTACCGGCTCGGCCTCTTCTTCAGTTTCAAGGATAAACTCGCCCGTTACGGGACCAAAAACCGTGACCTCATCGGTGGCCAAATCCACCACAACTCGATTCCCCTGCAGGCGGTTTCCCGACTCCGTCTCCATTCGCACATCGCCGGTAAAGACCATGATCTCCCGCTGCTGATCATAATCCATGGTTTCCGACCAGACCCGTCGATCCGCCTCTTCCACGTAAACCCTACCTTGAGCCTGTACCGTCTTCGCTGCATCGTTAATAGTTACCTTGTCCGCGGTAAGGTAGAGCTCTTGCGCCCCTCGCTCACCCTGGGCATCAACTTCCCACTGCATCAGGCGCACCTTTCCCTCGGCGATGTACAGATCGTCGTTAAACTGCACCGTCAACTTGTCGGTCCACAGATCAATTTCCGGGTCCGTGACCTTTACGTCCCGCTGCAGCACCGCGACCTGACTCTCCTGGGCATAGTCTACCTGCTTAGCCTCCAAGGTAGTGTTGTCCCGAATCAATTCGACGTAGCCAGAGGGAGGCTCAATATGCAGCTCATTGGTAGCCAAACTATAGGAAGTAGTCTTCGCCTCGGGATCGGATTCAAAGATCTTAATCAATACTCTATCCCGAGATTCCTGGGCCAAGCCCAGCCCGGAACCCGCCACACACAAGCATAACAGCCACAACCCTAAAACCCTTTTAACCCTGGGATTTCCTTTCCTTCTGATCATGTTCTCCACCGCCTATCAGCACTACGATCTCAGCTGGTCCCACCACTTCAATGATTTCCTCTTGCCCCCGATACACCGCCTTGTCACCAATCAGGGTAGAACCACGGTGATCGGAAATTACGACATTATCCGTTAACACCGACTCATCGCTGCCTAGCTCTGCCCACAAATGGTCGGCAGCAATGGCTACCGATGGGGTCTCAATGGTCACCCGGCCCCGAGACTCAAGGGTATTGGGGCTGGATCGCCACAGAAATCCGGGACCAACCACTACCTCATCCTTGGCCGTCAACAGCGTCACACCCTGTTCCAGCTCCAGCTCCTCGGTCTTCTCATACCACTTACCCCAGCCGGCATCGATCCGATACTGCAGCTTTCCGTCCTGTCCATAGAGTTTGCCGTCCACCAGATTAGAGAACACAATATGGGGAGTTTCTCCCCCGATCTGTTCCACCAGATCAAAGCGGAAATCATACTCCTTTACCCCTAACCGATGGCCCACAAGATGGACTGTGGAGAACTGGGCAGCCAGGTCACTGTCATCGATAATCTGAGGCTTCTCCATGGCCGGGGTATCGTCCTGCCTGACCTGCCGATACCATCCCAAACCCAGGATAACCAAGACAATCAAAGCCACCCCCCACCAGGGGTGCCGACGCAATCTCTTCACTGCCCAATCCTCCCTTCAGACTAGTTTCAAGCTAATCAGTGATGACATCCACCAATTCTTCGATGCCCTGGGCATCGAAGAGTAATTTGTCCTCTGCGGTCCCGGCCAACAGCTTGGTCCGTGGGAAGGCATTAAGGCTAAACTCCAGCCAAATCTCCTCCCGAACCGCGCTGTACCGCAGGGTCAGTTCCCGACAATGCAGATCCTTGGTCAAGGCAATGTCGTTGTAGGTTAAGGAATCCGTGGCCCCATCGTAGCTAATCAAGTGCTGCAGGGTCAAACCCCAGGGCAGCTGGGCGGTAGTGGCAGCATCCAGACGTTCCCACCGCTCCTCTAGCAGATCGTAGCCAGATCCAAACTGCACCTGCCACCCCGTCAAGGGGGCTGCCTTGGCTAAAGTGTAGAGATTGGTAACTTCCCCCAATTGCACATCGTAATTGGCCTGCAGATCCAACTGGAGCTTGTCACTGGGCCGATACCCCAGTTGACCAACGACATCTTCATATTTCCCAGCATAAAAATCATATCCCGTAGACAGGGAAGCGGCAACGGCCTTTTGCTGGTATTGGACTCTGCCGGTAAGCAGCTCCTTGTTGTCGATCTGATCCCGCACAAAGGGAGTCTCCCCCGCGATCACCCAATCATCGGTATAACCTAAGGTCAGGGTCCAGGGCTCGGAGGGCTTGTACCGCAGGGAACTTCGGGATCGGAGGCTTAGGCGGGACAGGTCCCCTTGGGTCTCTACCGCCGGTATCCCTCCAACCGGGCTTTCCTTGCTGAGATCCCTGTACCAATCCTGCTGCAAAGTGCTGCTTAAGGTGACCCGGGTTTGCGGGTTGAGATTCCACACCTTGTTGTTGATTCCCCCGGTAACCGTTGCCACCTGCCCGGCCTGGGTCGACCCGTTGGGATACACTTCAGAGTAGCGGCTATAGGATCCGGTAAAGAGCATTGGCAGGTAACCGTTAAACCAGCGCCAATTGCGGCTTCTCCAGAATAGGCGGGGAGCATCCTTGGCGGTGACCCATTTGACACTGCCGATCTCCGAACGCAGAAATTCTGGATTAAGTTTCTGCTCCAGGGCAACACCCACTTGGTACCGGGGTTGGGTCAAGGTGATTTCACCCAAGTAGCCTTCATATTGCTCTATTTCACTGGCCCCATCGGTGTATTCCCCCAGTCGACGCAGGTCCGCCCCCAGGCGAACCCCTAACCCCTGACCGAAGGAACGAGAATAACTGACCCGCCCCAACAGGTCCGACTCTCCCGTGTCATCGGCAAAGGCATTCCCTTCATAATCTAAGGTGGCACTCAACCGGGAGTCCGCTGCCTGCCGAGACAGAGCGAGATTGGCAAGAAAATCCGAGGAGTCTCCTGCAGTCAAGTTCCGGGTGACATACTCCACATCGCTGGCAAACTCCCAGGCTTGACCCAGTTGCAGTTGCTGAGTCCAACCCGCGGTGATGGACTGACCCCAATCACTACCTCCTAGATGATACAAAGAAATTTCACCGTACCCCTGCTCATCGTCTTGGTAGGTGTGATCCACTCCTTTTCCAATCCCCTTTTTCTGAAACCAATCCAGATGCACCTTACCATAGGCTTCGGGACCGCGGTAGTAGTTATAGGCCGTCTTGACATACCAGCCATCGGACTCATTCCGCCCTACCCGGGGAAACTCGAATACACTGGTACCTGCGGCGGTCTTTCTGATTGGGATCACCAAATAAGGCCAATAAAACAAAGGAATCTTGCCCTCATAGTAGACCACATGGCGAACTACGATGCGATCCCCGGGATAAATATCGATGGACTTGCTGGCCAAATGATAATGGGGATCCTCGAGATCACAGGTAGTGATGGTACCGTTATCGATATGCATCACCTGTGAGGTGTTGGTCACCCTTTGCCCCGTCAGATAGGCTAGACCCTGCATTCCTGTGCCGGTGACTTCCGTTCTCACATCGTCCATATAGCTGACCTGTGAAGTAAAGTCATAGGTCAAGGCCTGTCCCCTGACCACCCGATCCGGTTCAATAAGCTCAACATTGCCCACCAGATAAGCCATCCTGTTCTCACTGTCGTAGCGAGCACTGTCAGCCAGTAACACTAGGTCTTGATACTCTAGCTCTACACCCTCTTCGGCGTATACGTTTCCCGTTGTAATATCGAAAACCAGCTGCCCTTCCGCCTGCAAAGAGATCTTCTCCTGGGCAAAGCTGACAGCCGTCAAGATGGTTACCGCTAAGAAAAGGATAACAATCGTGATCATAGATTTTTCAAGGTTTCTCTGGAATCTATCCTGCTGCATGGGGGACCGCCTTTCCCTCCACCGATTGTATTTCCACTTGCATTACATCAACTTCCATGCAGCCCCAGTCAGTTCCTCTTGGGCAATTTTGCTCCCCTTGGTGGCTATCGCCTTTCCAGCCAAAGGATGGCTGCTGCCCCGACGCCTCCAAAGAGAATATTGCTCAGCCACGCCGCCGGGCCAGTGGCAAGGATCCCATTGGCTCCCATGGATCGAAAAATAGAAGTGGCAGCGTAATACAGAAATACGATTCCCAACCCCACCAAGACCGCAAAGAACCGACCGCCCCGACCACTGTGAAAGCCAAAGGGCACCGCCAATAGGACAAATATCAAGCTGGCCCCGGGCAGCGCCAACTTAAGATGATAATCAACGACAAAGGAGTCCACTTTGATTCCACTGGCTTCGAAGACGGCGATGTGTTCCCGCAATTCCCTACGATTCATTTCTTCAGTGGTTTTTTGTTTGCCAAGGTAGGCTTCGGCGGGTTCTTCGGTGACAATATCCAAGGTGGCAAAAACCACTTCCCGTCGCAAATATCCCTGGGAGTCAAATTCCCGCTGAATGCCATTTTGCAGGTGCCAAAGGTTGTCGCGAAACTCTCCGGTCCTGGCGGTGATTAAAGTGGGAAAATCCGACTCGGGATTGGGAACGTAGATCATCACCTCTGACAGCAGGTTGCGGTCGCGATCAACGCGATTGATATAGAAAAAGCGATTATCAGGATCCTTAAAGAACACCTTTTCCTCAATCACCGGCAGCCCATCCTGCAAGACCAACCGGCGAAGGATATTGGCCTCCCGATGATTGGTATAGGGTACCAGATGCTCGTTGGCCGCCAGGGTGATCCCACTAACCGCCAAGCCAATCACCAGGTAGGGAAGGGCAAAGCGAGCCAACCGATGGCCGGCACAGAGCATCACCGTCAGCTCATTATCCTTAACAAATCGACCCAGACTGAGAAAGGTAGCAAAGAGTACACCAATGGGTAGGGTTAATGTCAGGACCGCAGGGATGCGGTATCCCAACAACTGTAACACAACAGCAAAGGGCACCCGCTTGACAAACACCAAATCTGACAGCTCAAACAAATATCCACTGATGAGTAAAATGGTAATGCCGCCCACACAGGCAACAAAGGGACCCAAAAACTCCTTGACGGCGTATTTGTCCAGCAGCTTTATCCCCATAACTCCTCCCCCGTAGCGGCTGATGCTTCTACCACCAATGAGAAAGGCAACTGCAGACCGCCTACAGTTGCCAACCTATCCCCTGATCTACCTTGGCTATAGATTCCATCCTATGCCAATCCAATGGGTGATTCCAGCATCAAGGACAAGGGCCCAATCGACTAACCAATTGTCCTGATGCCAGCCCAATCCCGCTGTCCAGCTTTCCCAGCCCCGGCTAAGGCCTCGATAGGTACCCAATCGAGTTGCCATCGCCTCAGTCAAGCGATACTCTACTCCAACCTTGAGCCCCACTTCCGGTCCCGTTAAATCCGCTAGCTCCAGGGCCAGTGTTAAGTCTGGGACAGCAGTGGTGCTAACACCGAGGCTGGCCTGGGGTCTGGCAATAGCCAACCCATCGGACAATGTAGAATAGACTCGGTTAATCGCTGCCCCCACCACCACCTCTGCACCAGGAGCGAATTGAACACCGAAATCCACAACCGCTCCAGCGTCACCGGTACCGTCAGCTGTTTTGTAATCGACCCAACCGATGGTACCGCCGAAGGACCAGACGTGATGGGAAATCGCCAAGGTATACTGAATCTGATCTATGCCCTCCCCAGGGTTCCAGCGACTGCGGCGCCAACCTAAGGCTCCGGCTCCTAGGCCGTTGTCTGGCTGAAAATACAGCCCCGACCGTCTCCTGACCCCTCCGTCGGCCACCATAGCCGATAAGCCCACACTTAATTGGGGATGGGCAATCATTCCGGCGGGGTTACTCCACAGCGCCTCAATCCCAGGCAAGGCCACTGCCGCATCTGCCATGCCAGCCACCCGAGCGGATATCATGCCGGCAGCTACCGCTGGATGGGCCCCTTGCCACCATGCTAGAAGCAAGGGCACCATCACCAGGGACCGGCACCACAACCGCAACCGGCTCCAACTCAGTCTTCTCGCCCCCTAACGGACAACTCCCGAAGGGCACGCTGGAGTTAGCAGAAGTTACCTCTAGAGTTGAGCACTGAGCTGCAAACCGACACCCAGGGAATCCATGTCATTGATCATGACCCTGACCTTCAGGCCATAGCTGAAGGCGAAGTCGGCACCGATATTGAGGTCGGAACCATCCCACTCGGCCATCAAAGTCGTTACCGGGATTCTCATTCCCTGTCCGGAAGTGGTAACCGTCACGGGATTGAGTACCTTCTCAGCCCCGATGAACAGGCCGTCGACCCTTCCGCTACCGATACCCAGGTGTCCCCGAATGCCCAAGCCCGGCAAACTCTTGCTGGCCACCATGTAATAGGTGGTATCCTCAACGCCGCTGAGACCCAGGGCCAGGGCCGGTAGGTCCGCAGTCTCTTCGATCAGAACACCCTTGACGTTAATGGACAACTCACTGTCGCCGCCTAGGTTGTGCACTCCGATGCCGGCCTCCAAGGTGTCCAAGACGCCGTAGCTGGCGACTAAGGATGTTCGACTCTTCAAATGATGCATCGCCAAATCTAAGCGACCGGGAACGTTGACATCCGCGGTGGGGACATTAATTAACCCCGTTGGTCCCCACGTGGTCGTTGCCGCCGAGCCCAGGCCGACAAGGCCAAACCAGACGGTGGCCACCAATAATGCAGTCACAATTAAGTATTTACCCTTCATGATTTTCCTCCCTATACTCGTTGAGTTCAGGATTTTGCCTACGAAAAGATCGTTAAGCTATACAGGAATTGGCGAGGGGCAGGAGCTTTTCATGAGTTCTGCGTTTGGCTTGTCTTTTCCTGTTGCCTAAACTGGCAGTTGTATCCAATTCGACTTTGGTCCTAGTCCCATTGGCCAGCCAGCTGCGTCTTGAGGGCTTCTAACTCCTTCTCTAGCGCTCTAACCCGTTTGATTAAATC
Organism: Bacillota bacterium; assembly: GCA_012727955.1. Taxonomy (NCBI): domain Bacteria; kingdom Bacillati; phylum Bacillota; species Bacillota bacterium. The sequence goes on along the minus strand of JAAYGB010000005.1, from coordinate 70,631 downwards.
GGGAACTCGCCGCTGGGCAGCGATGGCCCGCATCGATTCGCCATGGTCACGGGCCGGCGAGCCGGAAACGAATTGACGAGGCGGCACACTACCAATAACCAAAGACCGAGCGGCAACTACAGTATCGTCGCCAACCTGCAAGTGCCCGGCAATTCCCGCTTGCCCCGCCACGGTGACACGGTTGCCGATGGGCGCGCTGCCTGCGATTCCAACCATGGCCACGATGAGACAGTCCTCTCCCACAACTACGTTGTGACCCAGCTGCACCAGATTATCGATCTTTGTTCCCCGACCAACGACGGTTCGACCACAGGTGGCTCGGTCAATGGTAACATTGGCTCCAATTTCCACATCGTCTTCAATAATCACCTTGCCAATATGAGGTACCTTGTGATGCTTGCCTTTGACGGTGACAAAGCCAAAGCCGTCGCCCCCTAAAACCGCCCCGGGTTGAATGATCACGTTGGCACCGATTTCTACATACTCCCGGATCACTACGTTGGGATAGATAATTGTATTGTCACCGATGACTGACCCTTGTCCAATATAGGTGCCGGGGTAAACAATCACATTGTCACCAATGGTGGCATCGGCTTCAATGACCACATGGGCTCCGATGGAACAACCCTCACCGAGCTGGACTCCCTCACCGATAACGGCACTGGGATGAACCCCCAGTTCCACAGACAACACCGGGGCAAAATGCTCCAAGAGGGTCGCAAAGGCTAACCGGGGGTTTTCCGTGCGAATCACCGGCTTGTCTAACTCCTCAAGGGCAATATCTTGACCCACGATCAAGGCCTTGGCTGCACTATCCAGCGCCTGAGGTAGGTGCTTGGTTGAATCGACAAAACTGATATCATTGAGGGTGGCATCCTCCAGGGAAGCTATCCCTTGAATCGGCAAATCTCCCGGACCGTGAACTTCTCCGCCCACCAACTCCGCCAGTTCTGCAAGCGTATACATGTCCTTCACCCTTTCCTTCAAAAAAAAGAACCGGAACAGCTCCGGTTCCCTAACTAATCTAGTCCAACTCTTCGATAATAGAATCCGTGATATCTACCCCTCCGTACCGGACACTTTCTCGATACAGTACCAGATCTAGGTTTCGCTTATCGACTACTTTTTTCAGAGCTTCGTTGATTTCGTTCTCTAGTTTTCCTTCCAATTCCTGCTTCAAGGTTAGGTACTCGCTGTAGATTTCCTTCTGTTTTTGTTGGGCTTCCTCCTCATCAAGATCCGCCGTTTCCTCCTCGAGACGGGTCTCGAGCTCCTCAAGCTTATCCACCAACTGCTGCTGATAGGCTTGAGCCTTCGAGCTCTTGGCCACTATCTTGGAGATGTCAATCACACCGACGTCAGCAGTGGTATTGCCAGCCCTGCAGCCACCGATAATCAGCAAAGCGACTGCTGCGATGATTAGTAACCCCCAACGTAACCAAGCCTTTGACTGCACCATAGTTTCCCTCCCAACAAGTAGCTACACTAAGTGATAAAAACCAAGGGTGAAGCCTACGCCTCACCCTTAGTCTAACCAAATTTTCCCTGATTATTTACATCGAACCAAATGCCACTTGTTGCTAACTATGGGGCCAACTCAAGCCTAAAGCAGGTTTACTTGTACTTCGGCAGCCAGTCACCGTGGGCCTCGATGAGGTCATCAACGAGGTTGTAGATCTGGTCAATGGTCAGCTCCGAGGAAGTGTGGGGATCGAGCATTGCCGCATGGTAGATGTATTCCTTCTTCCCAGTCAAGGCCGCCTCAATGGTCAACAACTGAACATTGATGTTGGTCATATTCAAAGCCGCTAACTGGGGTGGCAGCGCCCCTACGTAACAGGGAGTGACGCCACTGGCGTCCACCAGACAGGGCACTTCTACACAGGCCTCCTCGGGCAGATTGGTGATCAAGCCGGTGTTCATCACGTTGCCGCCGATCTTGTAAGGCTTGTCGGTTTCCATCGCTTCCATGATATAGGAGGCATACTCATGGGACCGCCGATGCTCGATGTCTTTGTTCTCCACCAGCTGCTCTCTCATTTTCTCCCAGCCGGCAATCTGCGCCACGCACCGTCGAGGATACTCATCGAGGGGAATGTTAAACTGCTCGATTAACTCCGGGTACTGGCTCTTGATGAAGTAGGGCATGTACTCAGCATTGTGCTCACTGGATTCGGTGACATAGTAACCAAAGCGCTTCATGATTTCATAGCGGACCATGTCATTATGGGGAGTCTCCCGCTCTAGGGCCCGACGCTTAATCTCCGGATACAAGTCTACCCCATCCCGGGTAATCTCTAACAACCAGGCCATATGGTTGATTCCGGCAATTTTCCATTGGATATTGTCGGTCTCCATCCCCAGTCCCTCTAGCAGGTGGGTGGCACAGACCTGAACGCTGTGGCACAAACCTACCGTCTTAATATCCGTCGCTCGGAGCATAGCGCCGGTAAGGATAGCCATGGGATTAGTGTAATTCAAGAACCACGAGTCGGGGCAGACTTCTTCCATGTCCCGGGCAAAATCCAGCATCACTGGAATTGTCCTCAATGCCCGGAAGATCCCACCGATCCCCAAGGTGTCACCAATGGTCTGCCGCAGTCCATACTTTTTGGGAACCTCAAAGTCAATAACGGTACAGGGTTCATATCCTCCGATTTGAACGGCGTTAACTACATAATCTGCTCCCTCTAAGGCCTTTTTCCGATCGGTATAGGCCACGATGGTCGCATGATTACCATTGTTGGCATTGATGTTTTGCAGCATTCTTTCGGAATCCTTCAGCCGCTGCAAATCGATATCATACAGAGCGATGTGAGAGTCCCGTAGTGCTGGGGTCAGCATACAGTCCCCCAAGACGCTCTTGGCAAAAACTGTGCTACCGGCCCCCAAGAAGGTGATTTTAGGCATGCTAATCCTCCCAACAATTAGTGAGATATATAACAGATTCTCTGTCCCTTTGCCTTTCCCCTTGCCCTCGGGGGTTCGCGGACAACTTTCTCACCGCATCTTGAGGCAAGCTGGCCAGAGCACCTTTTCCTCCCTCAAAACATACACTGACAGGAACCCATCAGGAAGGAGGAGTGTGTATGGAGCATGAACAACGGCGGTCCGTGAGGCTACGACAGGCAAGAATCCTGGAACCGATGGTGGATATCCTCTACCCGGAAGTAGTTGGTGGTACCAACAGTCTGGCTCAACAGAGGATGAACCGATCCATACAACGCTTGGTTTATAAGATGATCAAGGAACAAAGGGCGGCTTGGGCTCCCGGAGTAGTTCCTAAGATCACCGGAGACTACACCGTCGAACTCAATCAGCAAGGCCTGTTAAGCATCGTCTTTACCAATTTTGGATTTCCGCCTCAGGCAGCCCATCCGATGACCTTTCAACGCTCCCTCACCTTCGAAACAATCACTGGATATAAGTATGAGCTGGCGGATCTTTTCCGACCGGGATTCGACTATGTAGCGGAGTTGTCGGCCATTATCGCAGCGGAAATTGAAGCCCGAGATATTCCACTCTTGAAGCCCTTTGAGCAAATCTCTCCAGACCAGGATTTCTATTTGACCCCAAGGGACTTGGTGATTTATTTCCAACTCTATGAGATTGCTCCCTATTCAGCAGGTATCCTGGAGTTCCCCATCCCCTATGAAGATCTCGACATGAATCTCTGTACCCTTGGACCAATTCCTCGCCTTTTGATGGGCTAAAAACCACCTGAAGTTCCGCTGCTGGACATAGAATCCTCTCGCCAGCAGGGAACTTCAGGACGTAAACAAGAGCTTTATCGCATTGCATCAATCACACTGTCAGTTACGTCAATCAGGTCCTCGGAAAACTCACTGTCGGTCAAAACCACCTGCAGCCTTTGCCTCTGGGCAACTTGGGTTGCAGCGGCCTGAATGTCTCCGTGGATTGTCTCTAACAAACGCTGGGCCTTGGTCTGCAATTCCCCTTCGATGAAGCTTTGCATCTGCCGACTCTGCTCCGACACCAGGCCCTGCTGGATCAGGGTGTCCAGTAAGGGGCCTTGCATCCGCGCCAAAGTTTCCTCGCGGGTGGTCAATGCAGCGACCATGCTTTCCTCCTTAGCACGCAGGTAGCGATCTAGCTCCTGTTGCGCCAGAGCTTCAGCCTCTTTAATCTGTGCCTCTAGCCTGTTGTTGGCCTCGTCTTCCAGGGACTTGAGATCCCTTTCCATCTGCTGGGCCAGCTCCGCGATCCTATCCTCCAACAGAGCGGTGTAGGCCCCGCTCAATTCCTGGAGTCTATCCTGCATCTCATCCTGAAGTTCTTCCAGCTGCGCTGTCTTTTCCAATCGCTCCTGGGAGGTTAGGCTGTTTTGCAGCAGCAGTTCCACCTGGAGGTTGAGGATCTCCCGCTGGTAAGACTTCCGGACCAGCTCTGCCTCAGCGTTAAGCTCTGCTTCGATGGCAGTGGCTAACTCCTCTTGCTTCTGGGCAAAGAGCTGCCGATGATTCTCCTGGGTCTGCTCCCAGCTGGTTAGCGCCTCTTGCTGCAGCCTCTCTAGCTCTTGCGCCAACTGGGCTTCAATCTTCTCTTGGCGCTGGGCAATCTGCCGATGATTCTCCTCCTGCAGGGTCGATACTCCAGAGCCATACAGGGTCGCCACCCACTCCTGATAGGCCTGGGGGTCTGAGGTCGCCAGAACCTGCCCGACATAGCGATCCCAACGCTGTTCTTCCTCTTGGATCTGCTTCTGCAGCTCCACCAGCTCTGAATAGAGGGGGTGTTGCGTCATCGCCCGCTCCATATCCACATATCCCAGGGAAGCAGCTGCCCCGATCCCGAGTTCGATACAGATCACTGCTGCGACTGTGAGGGCAGCGCCCAAAATCAGGAATGAAATCACGGCAAAGCTCCGATAAGTTCTTGGCATCTTCCTCACTCCCCCCCTATCCGGCCCTGGCACTTCACTTACCAAGCTCTTCCAGTACCTCATCGGTCAGATCAACTCCGCCGTACAAAACCAACTGACTGGCATTGTCGATGACCATATCCACCCGGCGAGCGCTTGCCACCTCTTTAATGACAGTCTTAACCTGCTGAATCTTTGGTTCCACCAACTGGGTCTTGTACTCGTCCAGGCGCCGTTGATACTCTTCCTTTAGTTCATCCACCTTAGGGACTCGCTCCTCCACGGGTAGCTCGGCGGTCTCGGCAATGGCTTGATCCAGTTCCGACTGCAGCCTCTCGGCTTCCTCCTCCAAGGATTTCTGTACCCTGGCAACGACAAATTCCTCCATTATCCGTTGGGAATCTACCACCCCAACCACATCACCGGACAGCATCGTGATCGCCGCGAGCAGTCCCAGAGCTGCTACCACCAGTGCCACCCCGTACAACCAGGTACGCTGCATCACTTATCCCTCCTTAGGTGGGTTATCTTCTCAAATTAGCATGCACAATTATACCAACGGAGGCTACCCTGGGACAATGACAGGAACCTACCACCTGAAGCACTTTTCGGCTCGAAAGGCAGAAAAAGGGCTGTTCCTCCCAGGAAAGGAAAGAACAGCCCAATGCTTACATTTACATTCTAGAACATTTGACCGATGCTGAAGTAGAAGTTGCCGCCGTCATCGCCAAAACCATAGTCAAATCGCAGTACCCCTAAGGGGGTGTCAATGCGCAATCCGGCACCATATCCTACGTTCAGATCCTTCATACTGATGGATTCTCCTGAATCCCAAGCATTACCGATGTCGGCAAAGAGTACACCATGGAAGGCGTCCTTAATCTGGAACCGGTACTCACTGTTCAGCACCAGCTTCCGGTCTCCCTCAAACTCCCCATATTTGTATCCTCGCAGGGACTCAGACCCACCCACACGGTAACGTTCTGGGTCTGGAATATTGTCACCAGTCAAGACACCACCGGAGAGCCGGAAGGCCAGGGTCTGGTTTCGCCGTCCCAGAGGGAAGTACTTGCTGTAATCCGCCTGGTAGTCACTAAACTGACTGTCTCCTCCCAATAGGCCACCGGCAAATTCTGCGGACAAGCGCAGCTTGTTACCGGTAGTCGGGAAGAAGGGGTGGTTCGAGGTATCGGTTACCGTGGTCAGACGCAAACTCCTAGTGGTGTATTCGCCCTCCCAGTCCGATACTTTCTCCATCTTGGGCACCAAGTATCCCCGAGTGTTTGGCGTCAACCGACGGCCCAAGGTGACACTGGCCCCGGTAGACTTGGCTTCATAGATTCCTATCTCTGGATTTTGGTGCTTGTACTCTCGTGTGGTTCGATAGATATTGGCACCGATGGAGTTTCTCCCATCTTCGCCCAGGTAGGGCTCATAGAAACCAATATCGTAGGAAGTGCGATTCTTCCCGAACTCCCAGCGGAAGTTGACCCGTTGGCCATTTCCTCGGAAGTTTTCATCGGCAACATCTACATATCCGATCAGCCCTTCATGGGAGCTGTAGCCCACACCACCGGTGAACACCGCGGTCTTGCGTTCCGCCACTCGAATATGCAGAATCACCTCATCGTCCTTTTCACCGGGCAAGATCTCTCGACTGATTTCATCAAAGTATCCTAGCATCAGAACCCGATGCAGACCCTGGTTGATGGTGTTGAGATTGAGAACATCGCCGGGCTTAATCCCCAATTCCCTGGTAATGACATGGTCATTGGTCTTCTCGTTACCAGAGATCTTGATTTCCGACACAATCTGGGCTTCGAGAACGATATTTACCTCTCCCGTCTCCGGGGAGACACTGGCATCACTCACTCGAACGGGAATGCCATAATCGGTCATCGCCTTCTCAGGAATCACTTGATTCAGGTCATCCCGCAGGCCATTGACGTTGAGAACTTTACCGGGCTGAGTGTACAGGGCACCAAGGAATTCTTCCACCGGCAAAGCAGTGGTCTCGATGGTTACCCGTTCCACCACGGGGTTTTCCACCACTTTGAAAATCAAGTGCACACCGCCGGGAACAAAGCTGACCTCCGCGGGCTGCACACTCCAAAAATACCCGGAGTCAAACAACGCCTTGCGGTCGGCTTCCACCGCCTCTTCATCCAGGGGTTCGCCCAGCTTCGTTGCGGTAATATACTGCATCAACTCGACATCATCCAGCTGCTGGTTGCCTTGAAAGACAATGGCCTTGACGATGGGTTCCGCAGCATACACAGTACCAGATAAGGTAAGAGAAAAAACAAGTAATAATGAGAGCAAAGTTCCGACAAGCAACGCCGGTCGTACTGTAATCGTCACCATAAAACCTCCCTGCTTCCCCGTTAGCAAAGTTGTCCAAGCTCAGCTTCCTTAAGACTCAATTCGATCTCCTAGAGGCACTTCCCTGCTGTCTGTTGTCATGTAGTTGGTGTAAATAACCATACATCTTGACAGTACTGGCAGAGATCTCCACTGAAAATTAGAAGCGGAACTGGCCCCGAAATCCAAACCACTTCTCACCGTTACCGTCCAAAGTGGTGGCGAAAACCACATTGGGGTTAAGACGGTACTCCACTCCAATCTCCTGCTCCGAGGAATCAGAGACCTTTCGGGAGTAGGTGACAAACACCCGATCGTCCACATACTTGCCCACCTCAAAGCGAAGATTCTTATCGATGAAGCTCGGCTCAATCTCCAGTTTGTCCAGACTCAGGGCGGTCCTGAAGGAACGGGTCAAATCCCCCAGGAACTGATTGACAAATTCACCCTCCACCAGCCTCATCACCTCGGAATCGAGATTGGCCCACAGCCTACCATCAAAGGCCTGTCCCATTTTCTCAGGCCACCCTAGTTGGGCCATCAACTCCTGTTGGGATAGATCCTGATCCGATCGGAGGGTGATGTCCAGTTGATCAGCCCTGCCCCTCATGGTGAGAATTACTTCTCCGGCAGTGAGATTGGTCTCCGCCCGCAAATCTACCCAAGGGATGTAGCCATTGATGGGAGCAAAGACCAAACTACCGGAGGTGAGCTGGAATCGGGTACCAAGATAGTTGAAGCTGCCTCGACTTAGCTTTACCGTACCATCCAGCTGTGGCTCCTGCAAAGTTCCCTGGAGACGGGTATCTCCGTGCACCGCCATGTCCAGCCCAAAGCCTTGGACCAATACATCCTCCTTTGCCCTCAGGTGAATGTCCAGGTGTACGTTCCTGGGCAATCCCCCTTGGGACTGGGGAAGTTTCAAGTTTACCCTGCCATCGTCAACCCGCAGGCTGCCCCGAACCACGGGAACAGCGGAGGTTCCCGCCAATCCTAACTCGCCAAAGAATCGACCAGAGCCAAAATCACCGGCCAAGCTGACTCCGTCCACCTGGAAGGTTAGGTCATACTTCCCAGGTACAAGGCCATCGAGGAAGACAACACCGGATCCAAAGACTTTGCCTCGACCCATCTGAGAGTCCAGTCGGCGAAGGATAACCTCGTGCCCAGCCAGTTCAACTGTCAGCTTGACACCCCTAGCTGGCTCCGGCAAACTCCCATGGACTACTTCAGCGCTGAAAAACTCCACCTGTCCCTCGAGTTTCGGATCCTGCCATGTCCCCTGAACCACCACATCACTCATTAGGCGAGGCTGCTGGAAAACTGCACCCATGACATTGACGGATTTCGGCGACTGCTGATTCGGCGCAACGGTCAACCTCAGATCAACATGGGCCCGAGAACGGGGTTGGACCTCGGCGATACCAAGGCTGGTTAAGATCGGTAAGGCCAGATCCACCTGTCCCCTAGCGGTCAAGGTATGGTGGGCCGACTGCAGGGTGAGCCTGTCTAAATGCATCCGAGCCCCATCGAGGAAGAACTCACCGAAGCCTTGGGTAAACCGATGCCCCTGGTACTGTGCCTCGGCCAAGGAGATAGTCCCCCTAACCTTCGGTCTAGTTCGAGTTCCCGTTATCATCAAGTCCCCATCGATTTGCCCGGACAGATGAGCGGGTACCGACAGACTCCCAGGCAATTGCTCCAAAGGGATCCGCCGAGCCTGAAACTTCAGTGCCAGCTCTTGCCAATTCGCGATCTGTCCCTGTCCCGTTAGGGTCGCCTCGCCCCAGTGAACCTGGGATTCCTTGAGGGTAAGAATGCCATCCTGCAGCGCCAGATCAACGGTGGCGGCAAGGGGCTGATCCAGCATCCTGCCATCGCGCACCATCACCTGGGCCTCGCCGCTAGGATCGGAAATTCTCCCCCACACCTGGGCATAACCAGCAACGGGTCCTGCCACAGCCAGCTCTTTAGCCTCTGGAAACAGCAAGGTCAAACCCTCCAGGGAAGCCTGGGCTAGATCCAACTGCAAGTCAAGGGCGGGATCCCTTGGATTCTGGCTCAAATCTACTTCCCCCGATAGCCGGTACACATCGGCTCCCAGCCGCAAACTGACGGAGGGGAGGTGGATGATTCCCTGGGCGAAGGCCACCTGCCCATTGAGCTCATCCAGGCGATATCCACCGACAGCCCCGTCAATGACGGTGACCTCTGCTTTAATCCGCGGCTGAGTCCAGTCGCCGGTCACTTTCCCCTGCCCCTGCAGGAGTCCCTGGAGCCCTTGCCTCTGCCGTAAAGTTAGGTTGAGGGACTCCAGGTCAACGCCCTGGGCCTGAACCAACAGGTTCCATCCCTGGGTCTGGTCGATGACTCCATCGGCCGATACCCTACCTCCACCCACCTGAGCCACCAAACTATCCAGAACCATCGTCTGGTCCTGCCAATGAAACTCGGTGGTCACCTGATCCGCGGTCACCCCATAGGCCCCAAGGCCAGTAACCGTTAGGGTGCCCTCTCCCCTCAAGTTGTCTATCCATCCCTTTATCTCAAGGCCCCCTGCCAGTTGCCCGGTGACGGGTATCCCTTGACCGACAAGGGTGGCGAGCTCTCCGAGGTCCAGTTGGTCGGCGGTAATCCGAAGATCCAAGGCCCCTTGATCTGCCAGGGTAACCTGTCCAGAAAAGTCCAGTTGTTCCTGAGCCAGGCGGAGCTTGCCATCGCTGAGCACCAAGTTCCCGTCGCGCCAGCGAAAGCCCGTTTCCACCCCACCCAGGTGGTGGTCTCGATAGGAGATTCCATCACCAACGACCACCCCTTCCACTTCTACTAGCGGATACTGCCCCGATAACCGAGCTTCGGCAGCCACCTCTCCCGCTAGCTCTGGAACCAGCTGCAGATCTCCAACTTCGAGCCCATCAACGGTGACGATGAAATCCAGTTCCCTATCCAATCCTATCCGGCCCTGGAGATCAACGCTGCCGCTGGGACCCTGCAAACTGAAATAATCGATGTGCAGGCCTTGAGAGGTCAGGACCATTCCCGTTCGAAGGTGCTCAAACTTCCCCTCCTGCCAGGCAAGATCTGTAACAGCCAGATCTCCGATGAATTCCGGAGCACCGCCACCCCCGCCAATGAGCAGGGTGCCGGAAAGGGCCTCAAAGGTCGGTAGGGGGATCGGGGGGGCTTCTGTGATTGATGCAGTAACCAGCTTCCCCAGCCAAGGACTTAACTGCAAATTATCGAAAACCAGGGCGAAGTGATAGTCAAGGGATTGGGGTCCCTTGGTCCTTAGGCTCGGTAACTGAACATGTCCCACTCCCTGGACTTTCCCTCCCAGACCGGTAACGGTTAAGGTATCAACTTCCAGGCGGGGCCCCTTCATACCCCTGGTCCTTCCCACAACGGTGATGGAGTCCCCCAGGAACTTGGCCTGCAAATTAGCGGAAATACCCCCTGGGCCCCAAGCCACGGTCCCGGCCAATCCGGTGATCTCCTCGGGCAAGGCCGCTACCGCCAATGCTCCATCGTAGATTACTATGCGGCGGTGAGCCCGACCATTAATCCCATGGAGCCTAGCCTCGATCCCTTGTCCCTGCTTGATCACCAAGGTGCCGTGACTGACGGTCACTGCAAAGGGTAAGTTTCCCGTCAACATCGTCTGAGCCTCAGAGGAGACAAACTCATTCATCATCACCTGCCAGGCACTCAAGTCGGCTCGATCCACCGTCACTTCTGGTGAGATCAGCTTGACCCAACTAATTACCTCCGTGGGTTGCCACAAAGCCAACAGCAGACCGGCCAGGTCTGCCTTGATCACAATCTTCTCTACTTGGGCCAAAGCTGCGCCATCGGCCGTCAAAGTTACATCGGTAATTTCCAGCTGGCCAAGTCCCGCCGGTCTCATCTCGGCAAAGTCCATAGTAATACCCAGTCTTTCTTCCCACCGCGCTAGGACTCGGTCCCGAATCCAACTCTGTACCGGCAACTGAGTCACTAGGTAAGGAAAGCTAATCAAGGCCAATCCGTAGAGAACCACCAGTGCTGCCACGATGGTCAACAGCCGGTGGGGCGCCAGTTGCTGTCTCATCTGAGGTCACCCCCTTTGCATTGCCCGCAATATTGTATAGTTGGCTACCGGTGAATAGGTCACCTTTGGTGATATCATCCAACCCACAAAGCAAAACCCCGCTGGAGTAGTGATACTCCCAACGGGGCTCAGTCGATGAAATATCTTAATAGGCTCCGGAGCAACCAGCTAATGGGTTACTCAGCCTCTACTTCTACTTCTATTGGTTCAGCCTCGACGGTCTCCAGTGGAGCATCGGACTTGACAGCACCTTCTTGGTCCCTGGGCTGAGGGGGAGCCACGATGGTCAATTCAAATCCAGTCTCACCCTCCAGGTAGTATTGAGTAGCTAGGGTGCTTCTCACAGGCTCAGCATATTGACCATTCCAAGGGGAGGCAGGTGACGAATCCTCTGCTGTCTTCTCACCAAACTCCCGTCCTTCAGTAACCGGTACCAGACCCCTGGTGCCAAAGGGACCACTTGCACCGGATGGATCCTCAAAATCCTCAAACTGGATCTCCGGCTCACCAAAAACGGGAACCGCCTCGTCGTCTTCTGTCCCATGCTTGGAGTTCACATAGGGAACAAACTCAACGACCAGATCCTGATGGCGAGGCCGTTGGGATACTTCCTTGATCAACTTATCGAGGCTCTCGGCATTGCTGGGGGGCGACGGATCCTCAGACTTATTCTCTCCCCCTGCATCAGCCCCATCGTGATAGGGGCTGTAATCGGTAAACAAGTATCCGTAGCCACCGCCTCGAACGGAAACATGCACAGAGCTGGGTTGAGCATTCTCGGGAATATCTAAACGGATGATCTTAGTTTCCCGCTCTCCTCGGTAGGGCCGAATCACCACTTCAACGTTGACAGACTCTCCGGGAGCCACGGTGGTTCTAGCGGGCCTTGCCTTTTCAATCGTGGCCGTCTGGCGACTGGAGTCAATGTCCACCTCCAGTTCCACCCTTTCGATATCGACGGCCTTAAACTCATTGCGCAGTAGCAACTGCGTTACTTCCAGCAGCTCACTCAAAGAGACTGCAGAAATATCAATGGTGCTGTAATAAACATTATCACGGATGATGGGCTCGAGATCATCGGTATAGACTCGATACACTACCCTTGAGGTGCCGGGACCCAAGCGGTCGATTCCCCGGTCAAGGACTCCCAGCAAGGCCGAGGAACTGAACTGGCTGGTAAACTGCTCACTGCGAACCACATCAAACTGATAGTTGGACTCAGTGCCGCTGTCTTTATCCCGCACCCGAACATCATAGTGGACTACAGGAGGCAGTTGCCCGATGGTACCGGCAATTCCTGCCCACCGATCTTCGGAGACGGTGCCCACCGTCTCAATAGGAGAGGCCAGCTTAAATCCGATATCCCGACTGCGGACAATGGCATTGACATAGGCAGTGGAAGCGAAGGCATTGATCTTGCCCCAGTTACCCGCGGTGTGACCAAAGGCGACAAAATTATCGCCGTCCACATAGGTCACCGTTCCAATGGAGGTGAGATTGACGTCACCCCGAACCCACTGTAATCCCAGGGCTGCTCCAGGCTCGATTTCCACATCCTCGGTATTAATTGCCTTGCCGGAACCCATCTGCCCGCCTTCAACGGGATACATCCCCCAGGAACCCGTCTGTTCCGCCAATACATTGAGGGCCCGAGAACTTAGTCCCGAAGCCATCAGCGGTGTCTTCGCTGCTACCATGGTACTGGGATTGAGCGCTATTGGTTCCGTGCCTTGGACTCTGTCCAGCACCTGCAGCATATCTTCAATGGGGGTAATGGCTGCCAAACCATCGGGGTTATTGCGGTAGGCACCGCTGATGGCACCAATCAGTTTGCCATCAACATATACGGGACTGCCGCTCATTCCCTGCACAACCCCACCGGCTCGCTCAATTACTTCATCGCTGACCTTCCCGAGGATCAGGTCGCCACCAGCCCCCGCATCGGGAAGAACGCTTAAGATCTCAACATCAAATTCTTCAATGGTGGTTCCGTGGAAAACGGTCTTGGCAACCCCCTTCATTCCTTCCCTTAGTTGCCCAACAGACATGAACCGGGCATCACTACTCTGGGTTTCGACGGCGGCTGCCGCCACGGGCCACTGCCAAAGCACAGCTCCCATCAATCCGAGCCAGAGCATCAATGAGAAAACAAAAACCCTATGTCGACTAAAGTCCCGTGCCCTCTCCAATCCGTAACCTCCCTTAGTCCGCCAATACCAAGATAGCACTCCCTACCGGCCGTTCCCGTCCATCGGAAGGAAGGTTGAGAACCCTATCTCTGACAACTAACGTAGCACTACCTCCACCATCGAGGTTGATGGCATCCACTGCTCCCAGGGTAATCATCAACTCCGCCAGTTCCCGCAACGTCATGCCAACGCTAACGGCACCTCTGCGGCCATTAACCGTCACGAGTACTATCTCCCCGGTCTCAGTTACTCCGAAACCGGTTCTCGGTGCCCGACCATAAAGCACATCGGACTGAAACCGCTCTTCCACTCCATTGATCGCGATTTTCCCATCCTTCACCAACCTCGGGCCGGCACCGACGGCGTGCACTACTCCCATCTCAATCCAATCGGGCCGCAGTTCCCAATGGGCGGTAACGGGATCACCGACTGCTATATCAGAGAGGAGCTCCCGGCTATTTCCATGGGCAGAAAGTACAAACCCCTGGGGAGGAATCAGGGAATTTCCCTCCTCGGAACAAGCAATGACCACACCCTGCTCTACCACTACTTCCAGTCCAAAGTGGTTGGTTCCTGTGGTTTTGCCATACTCGGGAGTATAAAGGATGAGATCATCGGTCCGCCGGACCCGGTTGACGCCGGAAATGGTGATCGGCTCCCTATCGGCCCATTGAAAATAGCCGACGGCGTCCACTTGATCAATCAGCACTTGTCCCGTTGCCGTGATGCCAAAGGCACTGCGATTATATATCGGATAACCGGCAATCTCACCATCGATCATCAAGAATCCCAGGGGTTTTCCATTGCCGGCAAAGAAATTCCCGTTGACTGCCGCAATGGCATCGTGGGCCTTGGCCATGGAGTCTACCGTCTCCAAGCCGCCGGCTCCCCCCTTAGCCAATACCGGACGAATCGAAGCCCGAGAGCGGGGAGAGACCCGCAAGTAGTTGACAAGCACCTGGCCAGCCTCACCACCCTGCCGGAACTGCCCGTATCGCACCCCGGGAGCAACTAACGTCTCATATCCCTGACGGTAGTTTCTGTTGATATATACCATTAACGTATTGCCCTGAACTTCATGGATCGGTGTGGGGACGGAATGAGCAAGATCAACTACTACCCGAGAGTAGTTGGGGTATTGAGTGATCCGCACCCTTTTTGCCAAGACATCGTCAAGGGCAAAACCCTGTACCCCAGTTCCTACCACGGTATTATGGAGATCGATAATCACCTTGCTCGGGGAAGGGGTGCTCCACACCCGATAGGACAGAGGTCCTTCAAGACCTAGCTGCACCACAAGTCCATCAGTGTCACTGTCAACGCTGACCGACTGCAAGTGGGCTCCCTTGTTACCCGCGGCTGGTTCCTTGGCCGCCACCTGGTCCCATACACCAAGAGTCACCACTGCACCTATACTTATGTAGATCAATAAGAGAAATAGTATTCCCCTGGTCTGGAAAAATCTGTCGCCAAATTTACCCATACACCACACTCCCGTCTGGCTGTTTATTTCTTGTTTTCCCTGGGTAATCCTGCCGTCCCAAGGTCCAGGTAATATTTGACTTACCCTTGCCAAAAAAATCCGGGGCAGGTGTAAGACCTACCCCGAAAGCTAAGCTATCGCCTTCTGTCGCCTTCCCACATCTCCTCTACCCAACGGTGGATATCTCTGGTAAGGCGTAAAGTGGTGTTGGTGGTTCGCTGAATTTCCCGTAACAAGCGGGTATTTTGGTTGACGGCATCCAGTACCCGATCGTCACGACCGGGGGGTCTGCGACGGTCATACCCTCTGTCCCACGGGTCCATGCCCCAGTAATACTCATCGTATTCATCCGGTACCCTTGGTCTACCTGCCATGCTGTATCCCCCTTCTAGAATGCTAAGACTCGGTCTTACCAACAAAGCCGAATACGCTTTCAGTCTATGCATAAAGGGGAGAGCCTTCATAGGAGCAGGGGGTAGTTATCGGGAAATTAGGTAGCAGGTACTAACATCTCCGGTTCTATTTACTCTGCAAGTACTCCTTGTACTCAGACGCATAGTCCCGGGCCATGTTCTTGGAGTACTTTTTCATGAAAGCTTGGGAAAACTCATGGGCATCAATCTCAAAACAGGCCAACAGATCGATGTAGTACATCATCACATCGACAAGCTCCTCAACGAAGGCTTCGCGCACGCCGGGCTCATCCATAATGGCCCCCTCGCCCCGTTTCTTGATAATGGCTATGGCCTCCCCCATCTCCTCCAGCATCCACAACAGGTAGCTGCGCCCCTCCTTGGGTGAAAGGGGTGCCCACTTCCCCTGATTCTTTTCCTGCAGGTCCCTTTGCATTGCGATCATCTCAGATATTTTCAGGTCCAGCATCCTATCCCCCTCAGTCCGTCTGCAGTTCAGACATGCCAGTATACAAAAACACCCGATGATCAACCGGGTGTTAAGCTCCTGTTATTTTCTCGACTCCGGATCTTGGTCGTCGGCAACATGCCCAGCCAGTTGTTGGTAGATCATCTCCGCCAGCCCCAGGGACTTAGTCTCAGCTAGGGTCCCAGCCAGCTCTTCATCGAGCATGTCCTGCCAGACCTTTTCCGCGTTACTGCGGGCAAACATTCCTTGAGATTCCGGTACCGTCTGTCGCATGGCCTTGACCAATTGGTGGGCAAAGAGGGCCTCCAGTTCCCGGGCCGCCTCCATCAGCGCCGCCTTGTTCTGCCGCGGCTGCTGGGACTCGTCCTGCTTCATGGTAGACTGCAGGACTTCAGAGAATTGACTACCCTCGGCGCTGCCCCTCTCCAGATTGCGGCGAGTATCAGTTCCGTATTTATAGGCGGTGTGAGTTCCGATTTTCATCGTACCTGACATACCCGATCCCCCAGACTATATTGTCTCCAGTTCCCCGTATAGGGCCCCCGCCTCTTTGATAGCCTGTAAAATGGCGATCACATCCCGAGGCGAAGCACCAACGGCATTAAGCGCATTGACCAGATCCTCTACACTGGCTCCCGTCGGCAAGACTGCCAGCTGACCGGGCTCTTCCTCAACCTGCAGACGAGTCTGACGGGTAACCACCGTTTCACCATCACTGAAGGGAGGCGGTTGGGAAACCACATCCTCGGTCCCCACTCTTACCGTCAGGCCCCCATGGGACACCGCTACCGTGGCGAGACGAACCCGATGTCCGATCACTACCGTCCCCGTTCGTTCGTTGATTACCACTCTAGCCATAGAGTCCGTAGCCACCGGCAATTCTTCCATTAACGTGATGAAATCAACCAAACTCTCCTGATACCGACTGGGGATCACTACTTCCACCGCACTGCCATCGATGGCCTGAGCCAAATTATCTCCCAATTCTGCGTTGATGGCTGTCGCGACACGACTGGCGGTGGTAAAATCCGGCTGATGCAACAGCCAGGTGATCCTCCCATCGGCACCTATTTCGCTGATCACTCGACCCTCGACGATGGCACCGGAGGGAATACGGCCTACGGTTGCATGATTTCTCGCGGCGCTGCTGCCACCGGCGGAAGCTTCAAAACCCCCGATGGACACGGCACCCTGGGCCACGGCATACACCTGCCCATCTCCGGCCTGCAAAGGTGTCTGGAGCAAGAAGCCACCGGCCAAACTCCTGGCACTCCCCAGGGACGAAACGGTGACATCAATGGTATCACCAGGCCTGGCAAAGGGTGGCAACTCCGCTGTCACGGTCACCGCCGCGGCATTGCGAGACCGCAACTCACTTTCCGCAATGGTCAGACCAAAACGCTCCAACATATTGGCCACCATCTGCAAACTAGCCCCGCTGCTATCTCCCGTTCCCGCCAAGCCCACCACCAATCCCAACCCCACTAATTGGTTGCTCCTGACCCCATCAACCCGAGCGATATCCTTGACTCGCATCTGGGGCTGGCCAAGATCGGAGGATATTTTTTGGGAAGGGGGAGTCATCGGCGCCGGCGGACTTTCCTCCCTTTGGACCGGGAAAACATATACCTGCGGTAATCCATCATCGGAAGCATAGCCAAGATGGGGAAGCATCAGCAGGCACAGAAGCAGGATTGCGGCGACTGAAATGGGTCTAACTACCCATCGGCAACTTTGTATGAGCAACGGATTACTACCCCCTCGACTGACAAAACCGAAATTAGAACAACCAATTGAGCAGCCGGCTAAGTATTCCCGGCTCCTGTTTGGAGCCCAACGCACCCTCACCACTGTATGAAATGGTAGCATTGGCCACATAGGTCGACAAGACACTATTGTCCCGAGCTACATCCTGAGGCCGAATTGTCCCTGATACGGTAATTTGCTGCTCTTCTCCGTTGACAATTATCCTTTGCTTGCCTTCGATTTGCAGGTTACCATTGGGTTCGATGGCCTTGACCATGGCGGTCAATTTGGCGGACAGGGTTCCTCCCCGGGTGGTACTGCCTCCAGCTTCGAAATCTTCGCTACCGTCAACGGAAATCAAGGGGATGAAGTCTAGAAGGCCTCCGCCGGGGCCAATCCCCACTCCTGCCGATTGCCCGGTAGTGGTCTGGGCTGTGGACCGGGCTTCCGTCCGCTCAACAATGATAATGGTGACCAAGTCTCCTACCTGCAAAGCCTTGTGATCGCTAAACAACGAGCCCGAAGTTTGAGTATTCCACAGGGACTGGGCCTGAACCTCACAGACAGCCGGCAGGGACAACAGTACCATCAAGCACAACACACCAAAGACCCGTGATCTTGGTTTTCCCATCACTGAATCCACCTTCAGTTCAAAGATTAGCTCGCCCCTCAAGGAAACAGTCTAACACTGACGACACCTAATCCCGTTACCGTGGCAAAGATAACCCTGTCGCTTTGCACATTGCGTACAGGTATCACTTCGCCCCAATCGCCGTCCTCCAGGGCAAGACCAACGGCAGTAATCCTAATCCCATCCCCGGAGGCGACAATGGTCACCCTTTGTCCCTCAACTATTGGAGGGATGGGCTCAAGATCACCCTCGGTGAGCACTTTCCCGCTGCGGAGAAACCGGGTGGCCCGCATTCCCTCCACCGTCTGGGGATCGGTTACTGCCCTTCCGACAAAGCGGCGGGGAGATACCGTTGCTGGAGCCAACAGGTCGGTCCTTAGCGGTGCCCCTCTACCAACATCCTCCACTAACACCCAAACCTCAACTAGCTCCTCAGGCTTGGGGACATCGGCCAAGGGCTGTTCTGGCCCTGGAGCCAACTCTTCCGTCTCCGGGGCCACGGGCGGATCGCTGCGATACACGACAATCCGTTCCTGCTCGGTATTAGTGGTTATTTTCAAGCCCTGCAGGGAAAAACCAGCCCGCCGCAGTCTCACTTCAACATGACCGGGACTGAGATGGCGGGTCAAACCCGGCATCGGAGCCCTGCCCACCACCACGCCAGCCAATTCCTCGGCTAAGGAGGGATTAGCCCCTTCAAAGACCGCAATTTCCCCTAAAAGGATGTCATCGTCATGGACTACGGCACCATCCTGCATGACGATGGTTACCACCGAGTTAGCACTGGCTAGTTGGGAGAAGACCCCACCAAGCACGATGAATCCGATGACACAGGCTAACCACCAGCCCATCGCGGAGAGGTTACGCCGCTGCCCCTTGGTTCTGACACCAACCAATTACCCTCTACCTCCGCAGGTTATTAGCGGTTTGAAGCATGTCGTCAGAGGCCTGGATCGCCTTGGAGTTGGTCTCGTAGGCCCTTTGAGCAACGATCATATTCACCATTTCTTCTACTACCTGCACGTTGGACATTTCTAGATATCCGTTGGCAATAGCTCCAAAACCGTCTAAGTCAGGATAGCCGACGATGGGTTGACCGGAGGCAACACTGGCTGCCAAGAGGTTTCTTCCCAAGTTGCGCAATCCCGCGGGATTGACAAATCTCACCAGTTCGATTTGGCCCGCACGCTGGGGAACGTCATCAATTCCTGCACGCTGTACCGACACGGTGCCATCGGTTCCGACATTCACGCTCACAGCATCATCGGGAATAATAATTTCCGGCCAGAGGGGGAAGCCGTCGGAGGTAACGATCCGGCCTTCGCCATCCTTCTTGAAGGCTCCATCTCGGGTATAGGCAATGGTGCCATCGGGACGCAGCACCTGGAAAAAGCCCTCTCCCTCAATCACCAGATCTAAGGGGTTGTCCGTCTGCTTAAAGGTGCCTTGAGTAAAAATCTTCTGGGTCGCCACTGGCCTGACGCCGTGACCGGTTTGAATTCCCGTCGGAATCTGCGCACCGGCAGCCACCGGAGTACCGGCATACCGGGACGATTGATACAACAGATCCTGAAAATCCACTCTGCTTTTTTTGTAGCCGGTGGTATTGACGTTGGCGAGGTTGTTAGCCATGGTATCGATACTCAACTGCTGCCCCATCATGCCCGATGCGGCAGTCCACAACGAACGCATCATTTCATATTCCTCCCGAATCCGGCGGCCTCAATCGGTCAGCCGCCTCGGGCCCCTGCTAGTCGGCAGTCCAGCCCGATGTCAAGATGATTATGCTAACCTTCCCACTTCGTTGACCACTTTACCCAAAGCTTCATCCTGGGCCTGAATCGCCCTTTGACTCGCTTCATAGCTGCGAGTGGCATTAATCATGTTCACCATCTCACTGATGACGTTGACATTGGATTGCTCCCAATCGCCTTGGCTAACGGTCACCCCCGTCGCCTCTTGGGCTAGGCCAGCAGCCTCTAGGGCTTCAAAGTACTGCCCGGCATGTTTGATCAGCCCGGCGTTGTTGGCAAAGGTGACAATTCGAAGCCTGTCCACCAACTGGTTGTTAACGAACACCTGCCCATCACTATCGATATCCACGGTGTTACCGGCTATGGTGATGGGCCCGTTTACTCCCAGTACAGGATCCCCCGACGAAGTCACCAAAAGGCCCTCTTCATTCGCGGTGAACCTGCCATTCCTGGTGTATCGCACCCCCTGGGGAGTGTCAACGGTGAAAAAACCATCGCCGACGATGGCTACATCCAGGGAATTACCGGTATGCTGTAGCGCCCCCGGTGTGAACCTAGTGTAGCTGCGAACCACCTCAGCCCCGGTTCCCAGGGCACCTACGGGACGATGGGTCTGCCGTTGAACGGGAGTACCATCGCCTTCGAGGGCATGGAGCCACATTTGCCGAAAGGACTCCACCACAACCTGATCCTGCTTGAAGCCGGCAGTGTTAACATTGGCGAGATTATTGCTGGTCACGTCCATTCTCGCCTGGTCCACTAGCATCGCGGAAGCCGCAGTATATATCCCTCGGAGCAACACCTGTCCCTCCCTTCTCCAAAAGGGTGGTTTCTAAAGATAGTACCTCATAGTTTATATCGGCAAGAAAAGGCCTCTACTTAAGACCAATTTAGTCTAAGTAGAGGCTTGTCCATCACTTGTCGGGAAAAAATCACGCCGAGTAGGAACTGAGAACGGGAGAGCGTGCCCACTTGTCCAGGGATTCCAGGACGATTCCCGTTCCCATACCGACACAGGTGGTTGGATCCTCAGCTACAAAGGTCCTAATCCCTGTCTCAGCGGTAATCAGTTGATCCATCCCCCGCAGCAAAGCTCCGCCACCGGTCAAGGTAATTCCCTGTTCGATAATATCCGCGGACAACTCCGGTGGGGTGGTCTCTAGAACCGTCTTGATTACCGAGGCTATTGCCATCACATGTTCTTTGATCGCAGTATACACTTCTGCGGAGGACAGGTCGATGGTCTTGGGCAAACCCGACACCAAGTCGCGGCCGCGAATAGACATGGTCGCCGGCTCCCAATCCGACAGGGCCCGAGCCAAATCGATTTTGATTGACTCCGCGGTCCTCAGGCCGATTGCGAGGTTGTGCACCCGTTTAACATAACGAATGATAGCATCGTCGAAATCATCGCCCCCGATGCGTAGGGATTCACTGACTACGATTCCACCCAGGGAAATGACTGCTACGTCGGTGGTTCCCCCACCGATATCTACGACCATATTCCCACTGGCCGTTTCGATGGGTAGGCCAGCTCCGATGGCCGCTGCCATCGGCTCTGAAATGAGAAAAACCTTTTTCGCCCCGGCCCGGGTACAGGCATCGACAACAGCCCGCTGTTCTACCGTGGTGATCCCGGAAGGTACGCACACTACAACCCGAGGGCGAAACAGTGGTCGTTTACCACAGACCTTATGGATAAAATATTTCAATGTGGTTTCTGTTACGTCGTATTTGGCGATAACTCCGCTCTTTACGGGACGAATCACAAGGATGTTTCCCGGGGTGCGCCCCAACATCTGACGGGCCTCTTCACCCACCGCCAGAATCTTATTGCTATCCCTGTCCATGGCCACCACAGAAGGTTCCTGAATGACAATCCCTTTCCCCCGTGCATAGACTAAGACATTCGCTGTCCCAAGATCGATTCCAATATCTGGCATGATGTATCGTTACTCCCCTCTGAAATAGCCATCCTCTGGTAACTATTGGCGTACTAGCAAGTGTTCGCAGTTGGTGCCCCGAGATCCTGCATCAGAATGGGAATAAGACACTCATAATGTGATTTATATCGGTTCTGCCGGTGAGGCCTTTCGCCTTTGGCTGCGGTATTTTCGCTTAGTGGCTTCCCCTCCCCGGAGATGGCGTTCAGCCTTGTTTTTCTCCAACACCTTCTTCACCAGCTTTGCCAGCTCCTCATCAATCTTGGGCAACCTCTCCGTTACATCCTTATGCACAGTACTCTTGCTTACACCAAACACCTTGGCCGCGTGGCGAATAGTGGAATCGGTATCTATAATAAACTGGCTCACGTCCAGTACCCGTTTGCGGATGTAGTCCCTCATCCCCTGACCCCCTCGCACTTTTATTGACATATATATGCGGGTTTGGGCAGAGTATGTCAGGGGCGTACCGGTGCAAACCGGTGATGTATTAAGCTTTAAACACAAAAAAGGGCAGTCCAAAGCTGCAGACTGCCACCAAATCAATATCCTTTCTCAGATAAGTTGTGGGCAATTACCGTAAATAGGCCAGAGGGTCTAGGGCATCGCCATTATGTCGAACCTCAAAATACAGCTGCCCCCTCTGCCCATCACCCCTCCTGGAGGCTGTTTTTCCGATCACCTGCCCCTGGGCAACGGGACTGCCAAGAGAAGGCACGTCTTGGACATTGCCGTAGACTGTCCGCACACTGCCACCGTGTTCAATTACCACAACGGTTCCAAGATAATTGTCATGATAGATTTCTTCAACCCGTCCTGGAAGTGCGGCCTTCACCGGGTTGTTAACGGGAGTAGCGATGGCGATCCCTGGATGCATCCGCCAATCATGGTACATCGGATGACGCCACCAGCCGTATTCGGTGACGACCTCCCCCTGCACTGGCCACTGCAGTTTAGACAGATTCATTGCCGCCAGTGCTTCCGGGGACATCCTTTCTGGAGGGCTGGCTAGCGCCGGCTCCACCTGCGGAGAGGCCTCTGAAGGTATCGCTGCAGCCAATTCTTCTGGACTCAGGCCCAAGGTCACTCCACCGGTGGAGAAGCCGTCTTCCGATTCAAAGGTAACCGATGCTTGTCCCCCATCCAAGCTGGCGGTCATCTCTTGGCTGTAGTGCTCCAGCACCCTAGTTGAGTTCAGCCAAAGCGCGGCTCCCGTTAGAATTGCCACCGCCACCACGGCAAAGAACTGAACCACCTGCCGCTTCCGTGCCCCTTGAGAGAAAAAGGCCCTGGTCCTTCTCTGCACTCTTTCCAGGGTAACAGCGGCAGACTTCATGATAGAATTTAGCCAGCTGGTTTGCTCTACTTCTTGCCGCTTTTCCCCTTGCTTTTGCTCCTGTCGCAGTTTCTTCTCTTCCTGATCCCTTTGATTCATTTTCACCACCTCCCTAGTATTCTGTCCACTTACTGGTCACATATGTAAGGGACTCCACTTTTTCCGGCATTTTTGTTGCCGGATAGACGGAGGCCCAAATCCGAGGAGGGCTGCCGGTTCCTGCCCGACCAATCTCAAAGGTCAGCACCCGGTTTTTGGGCACCCGAGCCCTTCCTACCAACAGACAAACACCATCCTTGGCCGGCGAGACATTGGCCGTGGGCACGCTGAGCTCCACCGGCCAAAAACGATGCCGGGTCAAGGTCCTTTGCATTTCCCCGATCAATTCCGAAAGAACTCTCTCTGGGACAATCCCGGCAGCTGTCACGGCACATTGGGCGGAAGATCCCGTTAGCGCCGAGACCAGATGGGTATAGCGGCGGGAGTTTTCCTGCATCTCCTCCCTGGATAGACCTCGAACCTGAAGGACCGTCAGGTGGTTTTTGTGTTCCTTACCGGTGGCCGGTTCCCAACGGCTAATTACCGTGAGTTCCTGGTGCTTTTTCTTTGCACCAACTTCGCAGACCCAAGCTCCTTCCACGGGATAGCATCTCGACTCACCGACCGCAGTGAAATTGGCCTTTTCGACCAACAGCATTGCACCTTGGCTCAACAATTCCCGGTCAGGCTGCTGACCCGGTAGATGGCGAGTACTCCAAACGGTCAGCTGGTAGGCATCGGACTGCACCTTGGCGGCATCCAAAGCCACAGCAATGGGATTGTACTCCAGCAAACCGGCATCAACTACAGAGAATTGGTAGGTAAGCAAGAAGAGGAACATCCAGACCAGAAGCAATCGTCGACAATACCCAGCAAGAAGCCTGTACCCTCGGCTGCGCCAGTGCTGCCATTCTACCGTCAGCCTCTGGCGCCCCAACCCCAGAGAGTCTTCCTCGATGAGCTCCCACTGCGGGTAGTCTGGCTGATCCTCCCTGAATCGCTGCCTTTGCCACCACATGGGCCTACCCCCTTCTGGCAAAATTTCGCTTCCATCCCCATTATTGCCAGGCAAGGGCCCGTTATACAAAAAAAGGCTGCGCACTAAGCGCAGCCTGTACATCAACAAGCATTTTCTTTATGGAATGGGCTCTCCGGCCACTTTCAAGCGATTGACTGCCTTTCGCAGCTCTAATTCAGCCATTCTGGCCTCTCGCTCCGAGGTACGGGTTCGCAGACTTTCTCTGGCTTTTTCAAGATCCCTCCGGGCTCTGGCAACATCGATGTCTGCAGCCAATTCCGCACTATCGGCATGAACCACGACCTCGTTGTCTTGGACCAGCATAACTCCCCCGCTGACAGCAGCTATTCGTCGGTCCTCCCGAGTCCCAAACTCAAAAACACCAACATCTAAGGCTGCTACCATCGGTGCGTGGTCCTTCAGTACCATCAAGGCTCCGTCAATGCTGGGCGCCAAGATGCATTCCACTTGCGTCTCGATTAACAATCGTTGGGGGGTGAGAATCTGCAACCGAATTGGCCCTTCGGCGATCATTATTACTCACGCTCCTCCATTTCTCGAGCCTTGGCAACGGCATCATCGATGGTACCCACCATGTAGAAGGCTTCCTCCGGTAGGTTATCGTGTTTGCCCTCCAAGATTTCCTTGAAGCCCCGCACAGTCTCCTTCACCGGAACGTACTTGCCCGGTATGCCGGTAAACTGTTCGGCGACAAAGAAGGGTTGCGATAGGAATCGCTCAATTCTCCGAGCTCGGGCCACTGTCATCCGGTCATCCTCAGACAATTCATCCATACCCAAGATGGCGATAATATCCTGCAGTTCCCGATAGCGCTGCAGAATCTCTTGTACTCCCCGCGCCACCCGGTAGTGCTCTTCCCCTAACACCTCAGGCGATAGGATCCGAGACGTAGAAGCCAAGGGATCCACTGCCGGGTAAATACCCTTCTCCACAATACTCCGCTCTAGGTTAGTGGTGGCATCGAGGTGAGCAAAGGTTGTTGCCGGCGCCGGGTCAGTGTAGTCATCCGCGGGCACATAAATCGCCTGAATCGAAGTAATAGACCCTCTCTTCGTGGTAACGATCCGCTCCTGCAATTGGCCCATTTCCGTGGCTAAGGTTGGTTGATAGCCAACGGCCGAGGGCATCCGCCCCAGTAGTGCCGAGACCTCTGAACCAGCCTGGGTAAAGCGGAAAATGTTGTCAATAAAAAGCAACACGTCCTGACCTAGCTCGTCCCTGAAGTATTCAGCCATCGTCAAGGCAGTCAAGGCTACCCGTTGACGGGCACCGGGAGGCTCGTTCATCTGTCCGAATACCATTGCCGTCTTGTCAATAACTCCGGACTCGATCATTTCATAATACAATTCATTTCCTTCCCGGGTCCGCTCTCCCACACCGGAAAAGACCGAATATCCACCGTGCTCTTGGGCCACGTTACGGATGAGTTCCATGATGAGAACCGTCTTACCGACACCGGCTCCACCAAACAATCCGATCTTTCCTCCCCGGGCATAGGGGGCCAACAAGTCGACAACCTTAATCCCGGTCTCCAACATTTCATCGGCGGGTTCGACCTCGTCTACCGCCGGAGCCGGCCTGTGGATGGGCTCCACTCGGACCGCTTTCACCTCATCATCCCGGCCATCGATGGTCTCGCCTAGTACGTTGAAGACCCTACCGAGGACGCCCTCACCTACGGGAACCGATATCGGGCGCCCGGTATCTACCGCCTTCGCACCCCTTTGCAAACCATCAGTGGATGACATGGCGACACACCGGACTGTGTTGTTACCCAGATGTTGCGCCGCCTCTAAGACTATCCGAGTCCGTTGGTCCCCGTCGCCTAACTCGACGGTAATAGCATTATTCAAATCCGGCAGCTGGTCGGAAGGAAACTCAACGTCAACTACAGCACCAATAACTTGACTAACACGGCCAATGCGCTGCTCCTCGCTTCCCATGGCGCTCCCTCCTCATCGAAAGTGACTAGTCTTGCAACTGTTCCTTAAAATCCTGTTACCCCTTCAGTGCCTCGGCGCCACCGACAATTTCGGAAATCTCGGTAGTAATACCGGCTTGACGCGCCCGGTTGAAGGATATGGTCAGCTCATCGATCATTTCCTGAGCGTTATCGCTGGCGTTACGCATCGCCGTTCTCCGAGCTGCCAATTCACTGGCCTTCGATTCCACCAGTGCTCTATAAATGACATTCTCCACATATCTGGGGAAAATGTGGTAAAATATCTCCCGGGTAGAAGGCTCATAGATGTATTCCTTTCGCCAGTCCGCTTCTGGCTGCGATGCCGTGACCTTCTCAACGTCGATGGGTAGGAGTTGTTCATCCACCAACTCCTGACTAATCGCTGACTTGGCCACGGTGTACACGAGGCGAATCTCATCGAATTCTTCAGCCAGATACCCGCTGACCAATCGGTCACTAATCACCCGGGCCACCGTGGTCGAGGGTTCATCTCCCAGCTGCACCCACTCTCCGACCCTTTCCACTCCCCGGTGGGCAAAATAATCCCGACCGACACGTCCCACTATTGCGAGACTAGAACTGGGATTCTCTGCCAACTTGCGTTCCACATACCGGGTGATATTTGTATTGAACCCCCCTGCCAGCCCTTGATCTGAGGTGACAACAAGGTAACATACCTTATCGCCTTCCCTCAAGGCCAACAAAGGATGCAGGTCGCCGAGAGCCCTTTGTCCATAGCTCGAGGCTTCGCTGGCCACCAGCTGCGCCAACACCTGACTCAACCCTTGGGTGAAGGGTCGGGAAGAATTAACCCGTTGTTGGGCTCGTCGCAACTTTGACGCAGCGACCATCTCCATCGCTCGAGTAATCTGTTGAATGCTATTAATACTGTTTATCCGGCGCTTGATATGCCGCATCGATTGTCCTGCCATGGTCGCCCCCCCCTTAGTCGGTAAAGAGCTCCTTAAACTCCTCCACGGCCTGCCTGAGCTCTGCCAATCGCTCGCCGCTCATCTTGCCTTCGTTCTTAATCGCCGACAACAGATCAGCCTTCTGATTGCGCATATAGTTGAGCAAGCCCTGTTCGAACTTACCGACATTCTCCGTTGCGATATCATCCAAGTAGCCGTTGGTCGCGGCAAAGATGGACACTACCTGCTCCTCAATGGGCATCGGCACATGCTCACCCTGCTTGAGGATTTCCGTGACCCGCTCACCACGGGTGAGGCGCGCTCTGGTAGCCCGATCCAAATCGGAACCGAATTGGGCAAAGGCAGCTAACTCCCGATATTGCGATAGGTCTAAGCGCAGTGGTCCAGCCACTTGCTTCATCGCTGGAATCTGGGCAGAACCACCGACCCGGGACACAGAACGACCGACGCTGATGGCTGGACGAATACCAGAGTAGAACAGGTCGGACTCCAAGAAGATTTGTCCGTCGGTAATTGAAATAACGTTAGTTGGAATGTAGGCGGAAATATCCCCGGCCTGGGTCTCAACGATAGGTAGAGCCGTCAAGGATCCCCCTCCCAGTTCATCGCTTAACTTAGCGGACCGCTCCAAGAGACGGGAGTGGAGATAGAAGACGTCGCCTGGAAAGGCTTCACGACCCGGCGGACGCCGCAACAAGAGAGACAACTCACGGTAGGCGGCAGCGTGTTTGGTCAGATCGTCGTAGACAATCAGGACGTGTTTACCCTGATACATAAACTCTTCACCCATAGCACAACCGGCATAGGGCGCAATATACAACAACGGCGCAGGCTCTGAAGCCGTGGCTGCCACTACGATGGTGTAATCCATCGCGCCGTATTCCTTTAGAACATTAACTACACCGGCGACGGTGGAGGCCTTTTGGCCGATAGCCACATAGATACAGATCACATCTTCGCCCCTTTGGTTGATGATCGTATCTACCGCTAAGCTGGTTTTCCCCGTTTGCCGGTCACCGATAATCAGTTCACGCTGACCTCGACCGATGGGAACCAAGGAGTCAATGGCCTTGAGTCCCGTCTGTAGAGGCTCATGTACACCACGACGATCAACGATTCCCGGTGCCTCAGATTCAATGGGTCTAAACTTGGTGGCATTAATCTCGCCCCTACCATCCAAGGGCTGACCCAAGGGATTGACTACCCTGCCAATCAGCGCTTCGCCCACAGGCACCTCGACAATCCGACCGGTGCGCTTGACGGGATCCCCTTCCTTAACTTGATCGTAGGGCCCAAGGAGAACACAACCGATATTCTCTTCTTCGAGGTTTAGTGCGATTCCATAGAGTCCATTGGGAAACTCCAGGAGCTCATTGGACATGGCATCCTGCAAACCCCAGACTCTGGCAATTCCGTCTCCAACACTAAGTACAGAACCAACGCTGCTGACTTCAACTTCCATCTGGAATTCCTGCAGCTGTTTTTTCAGAATAGAGCTGATCTCTTCTGGCCTGATAGCCATAGCCTCACCTCATCCCTTTCACACACTGGTGGACTGTAAGTGCTTCGTTAATGCTTGCAGTCGATTGGCCACACTGCCATCTAACACAAGGTCCCCTACCTGTACCCTAATACCTGCTAAGAGGCTTGGGTCTACCTTGACTTGTAACTCAACATTTTTTCCGGTCATGTGCTGCAGTTTGACCTTAAGAGTCTTGATTTCATCCTCTGTTAAGTCCGTGGCTGCAGTTACTTGCACATCCACCAGATTCTTTCGTTGATAAGTCAGATCTTTGAAAACTTCCGCGATAGTCTCCAACTGATCTTCTCGACGCTTCTGGATCAAGAACTGCAAAAAATTCAACGTTAGGTCCGTAACACTGGAAGCAAAAATCTCCCGGATGATTTCTTGCTTTGCGTGAGGCTTCACCTGACCATAAAACGCCCCTTGGAAGTCCTCACTGGTGGCGAGGGTATCAACTACTAAAGTCAGATCCCTGCTCACCTCATCTACTAAAGACTGCTCCTCGGCGAGTTCCATCAACGCACTGGCATAGCGCCTTGCTAAACTTCGGCTTTTCATACCTGATTCCCAACCTCGCTGATGAATTTACGATTAAGACGTTCCTGGTCCTCCCGGGTTAGATTATCTCTAACCAGCTGATGCGCTGTTTGGGCAGCGGTCTGAAGGATCTGAGCCCGCACTGCTGCCAAAGCCTTCTCCCGTTCCATCTCAGCATCAACCTTTGCCCGCTGCAGGAGCCGCTCTGCCTCCTGAGCGGCCTCCTCAAGAATCCTCTGGGAAGCATCCTTGCCTGCCTGCTCTGCCCGCTCCAAAATGGCCTTAGCCTCTTCCTCCGCGCTGTTCATTCTCGCTTGATACTCGGCTAACTTCTTCTCCGCCTCCTGTAAGCGAGCTTCTGCGGCTTCCAAGGAAGAAGCTACATCCTCTTGGCGTTTGGATACCAAATCACCAGCAGGTTTTCGCAGCAGTTTATAAACCACGAATACCAACAGGATCAAGTTAACAACTTGAGCGATGGAATCCCAAGCAATTGCCGCCGGAACCATTCACCTACCTCCTTTGCCATGACGTGTATCCGTGTAAGTGGTAGCCATGCAACAAGTCTCATTGTAGTATAATTTCCCAAATCACTCAATGAATTAACATAAAACCCGAATTCTCATTCACTCACTTAGAGAAATATATCACAAATACATTGGAAATGCTAGCCATCGAGCTAAAACTGCCCACTAAACTTGCTCAACCCCCAGCTAACAGTCAAAGTCCCCAGGCCGCGCTTGAGTTAACCCTAGTTTGTAGGCAAGACCCGCGACTACCCGCTCTGCTGCACCCCCATCACCATAGGGATTCTTTGATTCGACCATCCGGCGATAGACATCAGCATCGGTGAGCAGCCGATTAATCCTGCCGGCAACGGTCGCAATCTCAGTCCCCACCAGCTCCGCGGTGCCCGCGGCAACTCCCTCGGGGCGCTCTGTGGTGTTGCGCAGGACCAATACTGGTTTACCTAAAGCCGGACCTTCTTCCTGCAATCCCCCTGAATCTGTAACAATCAAGTAACATCGGGCCATCAGGTTGGCAAAATCCTTGTAGGGCGGAGGATCAATTAACTTGATATTGTCCCGTCCTCCTAACATTTCCTCAGCTAACTTTCGAATTAAGGGATTTTTATGTACCGGAAACACCACCAAGACCTCGGGATGAGCCGACGCGATCTGCATGATAGCCGAAAAGATCCGGGTCATTGGCCTTCCCCAATTCTCCCGGCGGTGGGTGGTCAAAAGCACAATCCTACGCTCCGCTGCCATCTCTGCCAAGGCGGCTAGTTGGGGATCCTGAAAGCGATAGTCCGGCTCCACCATGGATTGCAAAGCGTCGATCACAGTGTTGCCAGTGACAAAGATGTCTTCGGCGGGCACATGTTCCCGGAGCAAGTTCTTGGCTGCTGCCACCGTCGGGGCGAAATGAAAAGCGGCTAAGACAGAGGTGAGGCGGCGATTCATTTCTTCAGGAAAGGGATCAAAACGGGCATTGGAGCGCAACCCTGCTTCCACATGGCCCACTGTAATCTGATGGTAGGAAGCCGCCAGACTGGCAGCAAAGGTGGTAGTCGTATCCCCATGGACCAACACTACATCGGGATCCATGTGTCGAAAGACGGGTTCCAAGCCACGAATCACCGCGGAGGTCATATCCGTTAGGCTTTGATTATGACGCATAATCTGGAGATTGATATCAGGAGTGATTTCAAACAGGTCCAATACCTGGGTGAGGAGCTCACGATGCTGTCCTGTCACCACAACTTGCGTTTCAAACCAATGGGTTTGTCTTTGGAGTTCCTTGATCACCGGAGCCATTTTAATCGCCTCCGGTCGAGTCCCAAAAATAGCCATTATTTTCTTCATACCGACACCCCTTCCACCACCCAAACCTATGGCATAGATATTCTAAATAAAGCAAGTGCCCGCCACGAATCGGGCAGGCAAATACTGAGTTACAAAGACTGCATGACTTCTCACAGAGATAATCCATTGTGACCGGATCCCGGGGAGGACTGGGACGAAACACCGGGCAGTCGACGGGCTACGCTGACTGCGGTGAATACCACGCCTAACAAAATGGTGAGTGCCATCACTTTACTAGAAAAGGCTACCACCACAGCGGCGGCACCCAAACCACAGGCAACACCGTACAGCACTCCCACTACCTGTCGCTGAGAGAACCCTTCCGCCAACAAGCAATGATGCAGATGACTGCTGTCAGCTTCATAAAAGGGTTTTCCGTTCCGTACCCGACGGATCACCACACAGGTGGTGTCAAAAATCGGCAGCCCCAGGGCTAGGGCAGGAATAGCCATAGCTACCGTGGCAGCTCCCTTCATCGCCCCAAGGACTGAGACCACGGCTAGAGTGAATCCAAGAAACAGTGCCCCAGTATCACCCATAATGATCTGGGCGGGATTGAAGTTATAGCGCAGAAATCCCAGGGCAGCACCGGCTAAGGCGATTGTCATCGCGGCGGCATCAAGATGCCCCATCTGCAGGGCAACCAAGAGTAGCGGAGCACAGGCAATGGCCGAAACCCCTGCTGCCAATCCATCTAACCCATCGATGAAATTAATCATGTTAGTGATGGCCACAATCCAAAGTACCGTTGCCGGGATACTCAACCAGCCGAGATACCACATCCCACCGAAGGGGTTGGTCACAAACTCGATCCTAACGCCCCCCAGGGCCACAATGACAGCAGCCCCCACCTGACCGATTAACTTCGATAAGGGGCGCAATTCCCGGCGATCGTCAATAATTCCAGTGATTAGAATTATTATCGTTCCCAACAGAAGCGCCAAGGTCTCTTGCCCTAACAGGCCGGAAGCCAAAGCTCCAGCCCAAAAGGACAGTACGATGGCCACACCACCGGCTGTGGGAATTATCCCTTTTTTAATGCGCCGTTCATTGGGATGCTCTACTGTGCCAGTCCGTAGGGCCAATCTACGAACAACGGGGGTAATCCCCAAGGCCACAAGCAAAGCAACGAAAAAACCCTTGGCCAAACTCCACCAAACTGAAGGCTCAAACTGCGAAATAGTGGCGAAAAACTCCACAGCAGATCACTCCCTCCCAGGCACAACAGAAATCAAGCAGGCACAAATTTAAGTTAACTCTATCGAAATAATTCTAACTTAAGTGTATATATCCCTTGCCATCAAGTCAAAGCCTTAAGGGGAGGTTTGTAGAACCTACTAGTCCTGGGAGAGTTGTACCAGCTCCACCTCAGCTTCCGTCAGCAACTGGCGAGACAGTTCGTCAGGGTAGTCTCCCGCGAAAACTACCCGCCGAATGCCGGCGTTGATAATCATCTTCGCGCAGAGAATGCAGGGCTGGTGGGTGCAGTAGATGGTGCCTCCTTGGGTACTGACTCCATGAAGTGCCGCTTGGATAATAGCATTTTGCTCGGCATGAATACCACGGCACATTTCATGCTGTACACCGGAGGGAATCTGGCGCTGATCTCGCAAACAACCCACTTCGCTACAATGGGCCAGTCCCGCAGGAGCACCGTTATAGCCCGTCGCCAGGATATGCTTGTCCCTGACTAGGACCGCCCCCACCTGCCGTCGCAAACAAGTGGAGCGCTTCGCTACTAGGGTAGCGATCTCCATAAAATATTGGTCCCATGATGGTCGATTCTGCCTTTGTTCCACCGGCATCACATCTTTCACTTCAAGAGCTTGTCCTATCGGTGTGCCTCTATTTCGTTCCGAAGAGACGATCCCCGGCATCTCCCAATCCAGGAATAATGTATCCTTGGTCATTGAGTCTTTCATCCACCGCAGCCGTGAAGATATCCACATCAGGATGGGCTGCCTGTACCGCCTCAATTCCTTCGGGAGCAGCGATGAGATTCACTAGCTTGATATTACAGCCTCCCCGCTCCTTAATGAAGCTGATGGCGGCGATGGCCGATCCGCCAGTGGCCAACATTGGATCCACGACAATCAACTCACGCTCTTCGATATCCGTGGGCAGCTTGCAGTAGTACTCGACGGGCTTGAGGGTTTCCGGATCCCGATAGACCCCAATGTGTCCTACCTTAGCCGTTGGAATCAACTGCAGGATCCCGTTGACCATACCCAATCCCGCTCGCAGTACCGGAATGATGCCGATTTTCTTACCGGAAATCGTCTGGCAGGTGGCTGGCCCCATGGGAGTCTCCACTACGATCTCTTCCAGAGGCATATCCCGAGTTACTTCATAGCCCATCAGGAGTGAAATTTCCTCGACCAATTCCCGAAACTCCTTCGGTCCGGTATCGACGTTGCGAATAATAGACAGCTTGTGTTGAATTAAAGGATGATCAATAACCGCTACTCTTCCCATTGTCCTTCCCCTTTCATCACTAACCGACTCAAATCACCTTGCGCCTGTGCCTAAATCTGCTAATCCAAACTGTTGATCTTGTCCACTCTGCGTTGGTGGCGATCACCACTAAACTCGGTGGTCATCCACGTCCGCAGGATCTCCTCCGCTAGCCCCGGACCCAGCACCCGAGCCCCCAGGCAAAGGACATTAGCATCGTTATGTAATCTGGACAAAGCTGCGGAATAGGGCTCCGCACAGAGGGCCGCCCTGACACCGGCCACCTTGTTGGCGGCAATGGACATGCCGATACCGGTACCACATACTAGGATTCCCCGGTGGTATTCACCGGAGGCAACAGCCTTGGCCACCTGCACCGCATAATCAGGATAGTCCACGCTCTCCGTAGAGAAGGTACCGATGTGCTTGACTTCACAGTCCATCTCCCGCAATACTTCAACCAAAGCTTCTGCCACCGCTACTCCTGCGTGATCATTTCCGATGATTACTCGCAATCACTGTTCCTCCCCAGTCTTCAAACTCTCTACGATGATCCTCAACAGACGTTCTAGATGCTCCGCGGTTTCTTCATAGGCAGCCAAGGGCTGGCCGATGGGATCGGGAACATCACCGTACTCCTGTGAACTGCCAGAGGTTGGTGCAAGCTTTGCTGCGTACTCACCCAAGGTGTACAACTTGCCCTCTATGCCGGGAGTATCCTGCAGTTGCCGCTTGTGACCGGAAGTCATCACTAAAATCAGGTCCGCCCATCTAATCAACGGCTCAGTCAGCGATGTCGCTGTATGGTCCGAAATATCGACGCCTCGCCATTGCATCGCCGTTACACTGTGTTGCGAGACCGGCTGCCCGGACCAAGCACTCAGTCCGGCGGATTTTACGTCAATATGCTCAAGACCTACCTCTTGAGCCAGACGTCGCAACAATCCCGCGGCCATAGGACTGCGGCAGGTATTACCGATACAAGCCAGCAAAATGTTCACAACATCCTCCGCCTTTCCCAACAAGCTAGTTTCCACACCGACTCAGGGTTTCCCTGCGCTAACTTTCCCGGGGCACCAAACCATCTTCACCTAAGCCAAGAGTCCACAGGCAAGAAAAAAATGGATTGCCAAGGCGATCAGCAGCACTCCGCCGACAATCTCGGCTCCAGACCCAATCCACCGGTGGATCTGCCGGCCCAAGAGCAAGCCCACCAAGGCCATCCCGCCGATGACCAGGGAGAGAATCAAGGCTCCCATCCAGTAGTTGATGTGGGTCAGCATTCCCACGCCAATTCCCGCGGTCAAGGCATCAATGCTGACACTAAAAGCCAAGGCCAGCAACCCCAGCCAGCCGGAATAGTATACCGGAGTTGTCGTCGAGGACCGGCGCCGCAGAGCTCCCCATAGCATATTGATACCCATTCCCGCTAGCACCGCTGCTCCAATCAGCGAAAATACGGTAGCCAATACCGACACCAAATCCGCGGTCAGTGTAGAATTAAGCCCGGTACCGGACCAGTTGGCAGCCCATGCCAAGAGCCAATCCATGATGGCATGGATTTGTCCGCCACCGGTAAACAGAATAACCTGAGTTAAAGAAAACAATAAGGCCAACTTGACGATAGTGGTCCATCGCAAAGGGTTGAGCCCGATTCCCACCGAGACCGAAAAGGAATCGGTGCCCAGAGCGATTCCTAAGGAGATGAACTCCAGTACGCTCACAATACTACCCCCCACTACAGGTTGTAGTATGTTCTATGCGACTTTTCCCCGTTCTAAACCTATATCGTGATGATATTGTACCCCGCAGCCTTTCGCAGCCGGTTAGCCACTGCCAGGCCCATCCCCGACAGGGGTACTCCCTCAATGACGATATGATCCACTCCAATTCGATCCAGTTCCCGCAGGGCCCAGTAAATATTAGCGGCAATTACCTCGGTATCGCCCCGAGGACCGACATTAAGGGCAAAAATCCTCTCCTGCTCCGGCAAGGCTGTAACCCGATTACAGGTGGGTTCTGAGGCCATTACTCCCACTCGAATCCCCGATTGGGCTAGCTCGGCCACTACCTCCTGGACTTTAGCGGCAAGGGCTTCGAGGTCCTCGCCTTCGATCAACGTCGCCGGGGCCTTTGGCGCATAATGCCGATACTTCATCCCCGGGGAGGCAACGGGACCCTCGACGGGAACCTGACCCAGGGCACCGGCATCGACTATCACCGGCGCCACCTGCCGAAGCTGCTCTACCGTTACTCCTCCCGGCCGCAGCACCCGCAGGGCACCGGCTTCCAGGGACACTACCGTCGACTCAATCCCCAAGCCTGTCCTACCGCCATCCACAATCAAATCGATCTTACCCTTTAGGTCTTCCCAAACATCCCCAGCATCCACGGGGCTGGGGCGACCGGAGGTATTGGCGCTGGGAGCGGCAATGGGAAGCTGAGCCGCTTGCAACAGGCGCAGCGCCACGGGATGGGAAGGCATCCGAATCCCTACCGTTGCCAACCCGCCGCGGGTGATGCCAGGAACCACGGGAGAAGCTGGCAAGACCAAGGTCAATGGCCCTGGCCAAAACCGGCTAGCCAAGGCTTGGGCAGTATCGGTCCACTCCGTTACCAGCTCCTTCACCTGATCGATCCTCCCGATATGGACAATCAAGGGATTGTCAGCGGGCCGACCCTTGGCCGCGAAGATGTCGGCGACGGCATCTGCGTCCAAAGCATTGGCACCCAAGCCATACACCGTCTCCGTGGGGAAGGCAGCAAGACCTCCGCGGCGCCAAACCGCAAGGACTTCCTGAATCTGTTTCTCCGTCAAATCTCCTGCTTTGACCTGTAGTATCTTAGTTTGCACAACCTTCACCGCCCGAGAACACCCCTTCCCTCTACCGTACCCTGCCAATCACCACTCTATCTAGGTTGGCCAGATCCTTGATGATCTGAGGGCTGTCAAACCTACCACTCTGCTCCATTAGCCTTTGCACCCTAGGGCCTTGATCGGCACCGATTTCCAAACACAACCAGCCTCCGGGCCGCAGGAGCCCAGGAGCCTGGTCCACCAAAATCCGGTAATAGGCAAGTCCGTCTCTGCCGCCATCTAGAGCCTTGCGAGGCTCTTTGAGCACCTCCGGACAGTCTTTACCGATGGCGGCAGTGGGTACGTAGGGGGGATTGGACACAATGAAATCAAAGAAGTCCGGGCCCAGATGTTCCAAGGGCTTTAGCATGTCTCCCTGGACCCACCTTATTTTCCCTTCCACCTGGTGCCGAGCAGCATTGGCCCTTGCCACCTGCAATGCCGAAGGCGAGATGTCCGTTGCCCAAACCTCTTCTACCTGCGACTGTAGAGCAAGGCAAATGGCGATGACTCCACTTCCCGTACCAATATCAGCAACTTTGGCGCCCCCGGTGGCAAATTCCCTCGGAAGGAGGGATACCACCCTTTCTACCAGCAACTCCGTCTCAGGGCGGGGAATCAACACCTGGGGATTGACACTAAAGGGCAGCGACATGAACTCCTTCTCTCCGGTGATATAGGCCACCGGCACCCGCTGGGCGCGGCGAATCACCGCTTGCCGATATCGGTCAACTTCAGCCTCCTCCAAGGGGCGATCGAAATTGACATACAAGTGAATTCGGTCCAAGCCAAGGACGTCGGCAAGCAGGACTTCCGCATCAAGCCGGGCCGAGGCAATCCCCTCCGCGGCGAAAAAGTCCGCGGTTTTCTTGACCAATTCCATCACCGTCGGTAGCCCTTTTCTCATTTTCCAGTCTCCAGCGCTTGCAGCCGTTCAGCTTGCTCTACGGTAGCCAACGCGTCGATGATCTCATCGATATCACCATCGAGCACCCGTTCCAGCTGGTACAAGGTCAGGCCGATCCGATGGTCGGTGATCCGGCCCTGGGGGAAGTTGTAGGTACGAATACGCTCACTGCGATCCCCTGTTCCCACCTGGCTGCGCCGCGCCTCAGCTAGCTCCGCCTGCTGCTGGGCTTGCATCATGTCATAGAGCCGAGCCCGGAGAATGCGCATTGCCTTCTCCCGGTTCTTGTGCTGGGACTTTTCGTCTTGACAGGAGACCACCAAACCCGTTGGGATGTGGGTGATTCGTACCGCCGAGTCGGTGGTGTTAACTGATTGACCCCCGGGGCCACTGGATCGATAGACATCAATCCGCAGTTCATTGGGGGCAATCTCCAACTCTACTTCCTCCGCCTCGGGCAAGACTGCTACCGTTGCCGTGGAGGTATGAATCCGACCGCCGGATTCTGTGGTGGGAATGCGTTGGACCCGATGCACTCCGCTCTCATACTTAAGGCGGCTGTAAGCACCGGAACCTTCAATCATAAAGATGACTTCCTTGAAGCCACCGAGACCGGTGTCGTTTTGGCTCATAATCTCGCTTTTCCAGCCCTTTTCTTCGGCGTAGCGGGTGTACATCCGGAAAAGATCTCCGGCAAACAAAGCAGCTTCCTCACCGCCGGCTCCGGCCCGAATCTCAATGATGACGTTCTTATCATCGTTGGGGTCCTTCGGCAGCAGCAGTACCTTAAGAGTATGCTCCAGCTCTTCTTGCCGTTCCGTCAGCTCCTCTAGCTCGGCCTCGACCAGTTCTCGAAAGTCCTCTTCCAACTGGCCGGCCAGCATCTCCCGGGCATCGGCTAATTCCTTCGTTACCCGCTGATACTCCCGAAAGTGCTCCACTAATTCCTGCAGATCGGCATGTTCCTTAGCCAACTTCTGAAACCTACTTTGATCGGCAATCACCTCAGGATCACTGAGGGATTTGTTCAATTCCTGGTAACGTTCTTCGACGGCTTTTAGTCTCTCTATCATTACTTCACCCTCTTTCTCTACCGCTTTTGTACACAACAAGACCCGGATATCACCTTCTCGACTACATCAAAACAGGAATTAGGCATGGCCTAACCTGCCGGAGTTTGGAGAAAGTACCCGGGTCCTCTGACAATCTACTAATGCACCAATCCGGTACGAATTTGCTTCTCGTTACCTGTCACCGAGTCAGCTTGAATGGTGTCCTGAGCCAAAACCGTGTTCAACGCCTTGATGGCCACTTCAATCTGACTATCGTCGGGTTCCCGAGTTGTTAGCTTTTGGAGAAGCAAACCGGGATACACCAAAACCCTAACTAATTTATTGCGAGCCGCCAGTTTGATCAGCTCGTAGGAAATCCCTGACACCACCGGCAGCAGCGCCAGATGAGTGAGTACCCTTTGCAAGAAGGGCGGACGGCCAAAAAAGGAAAAGACGAGGATACTAGTCAACAAGACCAGCAGGACAAAGTTGGTGCCACAACGGGGATGTAGGGTTGTAAAGCTCCGTACATTCTCCACCGTCAAGGGCTTTCCCGCTTCATAGCAGTTGATCGTCTTGTGTTCAGCACCGTGGTATTCAAACACCCGACGAATGTCTTCAAGGGTGGAGATTCCCACAACGTAGGCTAAGAAGAGCCCAATCTTTATGGCGCCTTCCACCAGATTCAACACCACGTTACTGGTGATACTACTTTGTACCCACCGGATCAAGAAGGCCGGCAACACGATGAATAGGCCAACGGCCAAACCGAAGGCAACTACCATCGTCAAGACTACTTCCTTGACGGTCAATTCCTCGCCATCTTCCTCGGCATAGGCACTGGCGGAAAAGGATAGTGACTTAAGACCAATGATCATCGTCTCAACCAGAGCAAACATACCGCGAAGAAAGGGCAAGCCGAGGATGGGATATCTTTGGGACCAGGGTTGCAGTCTTTCCTCCTGCACGATGATATCATCGCTGGTCTTGCGAACGGCTGTCGCAATTCCCTTGGCTCCCCGCATCATCACTCCCTCAATGACAGCTTGACCGCCGTAGCTGAAGCCTCTAGCCATGGGTACACCCCCTTATTGCATCGAACAGAAGCCACCTGACCACTGTCGTTGCCATATCGTCTTAGTATTATATCACACCCGGGCCGCTATCGGTACCCTAGCTTGTCATTTCCCCTGAGCAAAGGACTGCCAGCGACTGTTCCATACCGGATCTACCTCCAGCTCCAACTGGATCCCCGCCTCTGTGTATTCTTCCCGGATCACCCTTGCCCACTGGTGCATCTGCTCCACAACGCCGGCTTCTGAATAGGGAACCAAGAAGACTCCCTGGATCAATTGCTGCGGGATAGCCTCTAAAAGGAGCTGCTCTAGTTCCTCTAGCCCTTCACCGGTGACAGCCGAGATACTTACCGCCTGGTGATACCGGGCGGCAATATTTTCCCCCTGTTCCTGGGGAAGGAGATCCCGTTTGTTAAAGGCGGTAATGGTAGGTTTCCCCGCCGCCCCCAGATCCTCTAGCACCTCGAAGACTGCCTCCATTTGCTGCGGGTAATTGGGGTGAGCCACATCGACAACATGTAGGATCACATCAGCCTCTACCACCTCTTCTAAGGTGGCCCGAAAGGCAGCCACTAGGGTATGGGGTAGTTTCCGGATGAAGCCCACGGTGTCGGAGATAATCACCCGGCGCACTCCGGCCAAGTCCACCGCCCGCATGGTGGGATCCAAGGTAGCGAACAACTGGTTGGCGGCATACACCTCTTCACTACCGGTCAGCGCATTCAACAAGGTGGACTTGCCGGCATTAGTGTACCCCACCAGAGCCACTACCGGCACTTGATTCCGACTTCGCTCCTGCCTGAGCACCTCTCGCTGGGCGACTACCTTGTTCAGCTCCCGCCGCAGATCTCGAATTCGGGTTCGAATCCGGCGCCGATCTACCTCTAACTTGGTTTCCCCCGGACCCCTGGTCCCGATCCCGCCACCCAATCGGGACAGGACCGTGCCCATCCCGGCCAACCGGGGAAGCAGATATTGCAGTTGGGCCAACTCCACCTGGAGCTTTCCCTCCCTGGACCGGGCTCGCTGGGCGAAAATATCTAGGATAAGCTGGGTTCTATCCAATACCTTGACGGCCAAGGCCTCTTCAAGGTTGCGCAGTTGCGCCGGTGACAGTTCATCGTCAAAAACCACTATGTCGGCTTCTAAGTCCTCGACTACCGCCTTAACCTCCGCCACTTTCCCTGTGCCGATTAAGGTCGCCGGCTCTGGGGCACCGCGGCGTTGGATCACCTCTGTCACCACTTCTCCTCCCGCGGTCCTAACCAATTCCGCCAGCTCCGCCAAGGACTCCTCCACAGGCCATTGCTGTCCTTGAGACAACTCTAACCCCACCAGGACCGCCCGTTCAGTTCTTCCCTGTTCCTGTGTCACTGTGATCGCCTCCTATACTTCCCCTGACCCTTATTTCGCCGCCAATGCCCCTTTCCCCCTACAGATTCTGGAGGAGCTGACTGTCACAGCTAAAACCAAGTAATGCTCTGCCCGTAGCAGAGCATTACTGCAAGCAAACTCTCCGGTCCTGACGCCATCCCCTTATTCTGGCAAGCTCAAGGCATTGACAATATCCTCAACCTCCAGATCCGGTCTGTCTTCAAGGTAGGACCACTGCTCCTGATCGATATCGGCGCCGGTTTGCTTTCTGATCAAAGCCAGTAATTCCGCCCTTTGGGTGCCGTTGAGGTCATGAAGCGTTGAATATGGGGGTTTAAAGGCCTCTAGGTAATCCTCAGCCGCCTGTTCAACGATGGCATAGAGCTCGTTCCTTGGGACTGGACAGGCCTTATCCGCCATCACCGCTCCTCCTCCTTGTCCTTGGTGTTGGGAACCAGGTAAGGCATCATCTCGGTATCGACGGTGGAATTATCCCCGTCGTAAGTGACGATCAACCCGGCTTCCCTCAGTTTCTGCACCACTTGAAACATCGATTCTCTATCACTTTCCGGTAGTTCCCGGACAAATCGATTGATCTCTTCCGGCGGGGCCAAGTTCTCAAAGCGAACTCCACCAAACCTAATGTGTTTCTCCCGCACCTTGCGACTCCCTCCTTGCCAAATTAGACAACACTTCAGGGACAAAACTAGTGTATCCCAGGCAAGGACGGGATAACCGCACCCTGTACACCGGGGACATCCTAGCATACAATAGGGCTAGAACCAGCAACAAGGAGGAAGAATCCATGGCCACTAAGCCAGGGCGCCATCTGCCAGACAGAACGATTATGCACGTGGACATGGACGCGTTCTTTGCCGCCATTGAGCAACGGGACAATCCTTCTCT
Source organism: Bacillota bacterium (assembly GCA_012727955.1). Lineage (NCBI taxonomy): Bacteria > Bacillati > Bacillota > Bacillota bacterium. The sequence continues at coordinate 28,808 of JAAYGB010000005.1, read as the reverse complement.
GCGGGGAAAACCCGTTGTTGTCGGCGGTCGTCGGGACTCTGTCAGGGGCGTTGTCTCCACCTGCTCCTACGAAGCCCGACGCTATGGGATTCATTCGGCAATGCCTATAGCCCAGGCGGTGAAGCTTTGTCCCCATGCCATCTTTATTCCCACTCGCATGGAGGTATACCAGTCTGTCTCCCGACAGATCCATGACATCTTTCGCCGGTTCTCCCCCGTGGTGGAGCCCATCTCCGTTGATGAGGCCTTTATCGACATGACGGGATGCGAACACTTCTACGAATCCGCCGAGGACATCGGCCGCCAGGTCAAAGCCGCGATTTACCAGGCCACATCCTTGACCGCCTCCATCGGAATTGCCACCAACAAATTCTTGGCCAAACTGGCCTCGGATCAGCAAAAACCCGATGGTCTTACGATAGTCTATCCCGAAGAGATCGACGATTTTCTCTTGTCCCTAGATATTCGTCAGCTTTGGGGTGTGGGAGAAAAAACCGAAGCTCTCTTACGCAGCTATGGGATCGAAAGGGTGGCAGACCTGCGGCGCCAAAGCTGTGACTGGTTAGAGGCTCGATTTGGGCAACAGGGTAGACATTTATACCAATTAAGCCGAGGAATAGACAATCGTCCGGTCATCGCCGACGGAGAAGAGGCGCAATCCATTGGCCATGAGACCACCTTTCCCCGGGATTTATCGGCCCGGGAGGATTTGCGCCGCGCGGTGGCGGAGCTTGCCGCCAATGTTGGCTGGAGAATGCGCCGCAGTAACGTCTTTGGCAGAAGGATTACTCTAAAAGCCCGGTACAGTGACTTTACCACCGTCACCAGAGCCAAAACTCTGTCCCGGGGAATCAACGACGATCAGAGCATCTTTGACACCGCCTGGGAACTCTTTGAGACTTCGGTAACTCCCGGTGCCTTTCGCCTGTTAGGTGTCTATGCTTCTTCATTGAGTCATAGACAGCAACTTAGTCTCTTTGACCAGGATCCTGCCGCCGACAAGTTAACAGAAACCCTCGATCAGATTAACCTAAAATACGGCAAGGCCGTCATCAAGCGGGGAATCATCTACTAGCTCCCCTTCCCCCCGATGGCGGAAAACGTCTTTCACCATAAAGGGCCGCCTCCTGGATGGGAAGCGGCCCTAATTTATCCTGTTATTCCTACGCCTCTTGCTTAACTGAAGAGGAGGTGTTGAGGAAGGGATAGCGTTGTGCCTCTAACTCTGCACGAATCTCCTTATTAAGGATTCTCAGATAGGTTCCCTTCATTCCCAAAGAACGGGATTCAATTACGTTGGCAGAAGCCAGCTTACGTAAGGCGTTGACGATGACGGAGCGGGTAATCCCGGCCTCATCGGCAATCCGACTGGCAACCAACAGACCCTCATCGCCCTGCAGCTCATCAAAGATATGTTGCATCGCCAAAATCTCGGAATAGGAGAGACTCTTGATAGCAGAGCGAGCCATGCGGCGCTCTTCGGCCTCGTCTTCTTCTTCCTCAATCAATGCTGCAGAGATAATCATACCGGCAGCGGTGGCTGCATGTTCGGCGATCACCTGGTCGTCCAAGTCAAAATCTCCATTGCTCTTGAGGAACAGCAAAGTGCCCACCCGACGACCGGCTCCGACAACGGGAACAATCATGGCGTTAGGCTGATCGAGCATAGCGCCGGTCTCCGGTCCATAGGTGGTGGCTCCGACCTTAAGCAACACCGAATTAACTTCCATTGGCATCCGCCCGACGTTAATCCAGGCAGCATCGAAATCGGTGCTCTCTTGATTCTGTTCTAGCGCATAGCCTAGCACTTTACCCTTGCGGCTAACCAAGTATACGCTGGTTCTTTCATAGGTGTCTCGCAAGACCTCCGCCAGATCGTGAAAGTCGATATCGTTTCCCTCATTCTGGAGAACCTGCGAAACGTTTTGCATACGCTTCAATAACAAATTGAACATCCTCTCTAGTGCTTGTACTATCTAACCCACTCAATTGGTTGGTGTTTAGCAGGAAAACATCTTTACAAAGTTGAAACGTTGTAAATGGTAGGCGTCACTTCTAAGTCCTCATACAATTCACTGACGCACAATTAAAAACAAGAAGAAGTAAAAGAACCTTAAAAAATATATTTTATTTGTGTAACCTCATTATATTTCATCCTATTCTAGGTCGCAAGTCCATTTATCCGTATAAGTGTGAATTTTTGATTACAAATGCTTCACTTTGATCAATTAGTAGATTATCCCACGGGCTTCGACACCTGGTCCTGAGCGGCTAATGGATTCCTCCCTTTTCTTGTATTTTTGGGCGCATTCATAATTGAAGGAAAGATTACCAGTTTAACGAATTATTAATTCGCCAAGAAAAGCCAAATACATGAGAGGGAGCGATGATATGAGTAAGCCAATAGTCGCGGTACAAGCAATGACGGTCCGAGAAAGTTTCCAAACCGATGGTGCCTTTGCTACCCTAAAGAAACTCCATGACATAGGATACAGAGCTGTGGAGATGTCTCAGGTAGAAATGTCCGAGGCTAACGTCAAAGAGATGAAGACCGCGGTCGATGACCTGGGGATGGATATTTGTGCCCTCAGTACCGTCGTTGAGAACACCAATCCACGCAGAAGGATGGATAGCCTAGCTGAGGACTTTGACAAGCTCCTTGAGCATGCTGAGCTGCTGGGGACCAGATATCTGAGGATAGGCGCCCTTCCCTTCGAATACATGGGCAAAAAAGATAAATACCTGGAGTATGCTGAACAGCTCAATAAGTACGGTCGGAAGTTAAAGGAACATGGGCTTAAGCTCTTTTATCACAACCATCACTTTGAGTTCGAGAAGTTTGACGGCAAATTCGCCCTTGACCTCCTAGTGGAGAACACCGATCCTGAGTATGTAGGTATTGAGCTGGATACCCACTGGATTCAGCGGGGTGGACAGGATCCCATCGCTTGGATTAGAAAACTCAAGGGCCGCGTTGAAATAGTTCATCTCAAGGACTATAGAATAGCTCCTCCTAAGGAGTTCACCGGGCCCCAGTCCATGGCTGAAATGGTACAGTTTGCCGAAATCGGTGAAGGCAACTTGGATTTCCCTGGAATTATTCAAGCCTGCATTGAGTGCGGTACAGAATACATGCCTATTGAGCAAGACAACACCTATGGTCGGGATCCCTTTGACTCCCTGCGTATTAGCATGGAAAACATCAAGAAGATGGGCTTTGCTGACCACTTCTAGAGAACCTTGACACACAAAAGCTACTATGGGGCTTCCATAGTAGCTTTTGTCATCTTAGTGCCCGTTCCCTAAGGCAGACTGGTCCCAGGCCGTTGATTGTTAGTACTCTTCCAAATGATAGAACTCTGCACTTTCCACCCAGGTCTCCGGTCGACCAATGACTTCCATCAGGTTTTCCAAAATAATCCTATGTCCATCCTCTTCCTTGGCCAATTTCAAGAATAACTGCCTTTCCCCGTCGCTGGTGGCTTCCTCCGCTAAAGTGGAGTAAAGCTGAAAACTTTCCTTTTCTAGATTGACGGCGTGTTGATAGGCCTCTAAGTAATTGGTCTCGACGCGAAAAATCTCACCGGACTTGACCCGGCTAGCGAAAATCTTCCTGGCCGCGGCTACAGCCTCTGAGTCAACATCGAGGTCCTGATACTCACCACGATCTCGCATGCTCTTGATGATCTGGTAGTGCTTCTCCTCGTCCTCGGCTAACATGGTAAAGAGCTGTTTCAGCTGAAGGTCATCGATAGCCTCCGCCTGCTGCAAATAATACTCCTTGCCGTCAACTTCCAGTTCCAGAGCCAAATCGAAGGCACTTTTCACCAAATCAACCCCCATATGTATCCTTTTGGTGGTTACTTACCTCCTTTTCCCACTGGTGAAACCTAAAAGCCCACTCCAAGGGCCGACGAAACCGTCGATCCCACTGCCACGGCATCGATAAGGGCAAAGGAGAAATCTACCAAGAAAAAGGGAGTGCACCAAGAAACATGCACTCCCAAGCTGGTCTAGCAATTGCTTCTAGCTAGCGCTGGTTCGCAGGCGACCTCTACCATCAACGGAGGATTTGACCGTCACCGAATCTCGATACTGGGCTAAGAGACCGGGAATATCCAGGATTCGAGCCAGGTCGAAGGCCTCCAGTCGATGTTCACAAAGGTGCAGTTCTGTATCAATCACTGAGGTAAGGTCAGCGAGCAGTCGATGGTACTCCATTTGGGCAACGGTGTTGTCCCAGGCAGCCACTGCCGCCAAGGCAATGGGTCCCAGCCAATCATAGGCAACAAGGGAAGGGCTTTGTCCGGTAACCCCCTGCACATACTCCAAGGCCCTAAGGACATCGTAGGCCCTCATCCAAACCAGGCTGTCCTTGAGCATAATGGCGTTGTAGTTAAGGACAAACTCCGTTCCATATAGCCCGGAATAGTCCCGGGGATTGATGGGCCGCTGTTTGACCGCTCCAATCCCCCTCACATCGAAGAGGAACAGCCGCCCCTTTTCCCGAGCCAAGTCTGCAATACCGGCGGGATTTGTCGCCAGAACCTCGGTGCCCTCCTCGGAAAGCACTAGCCAGGGAGCAGCCTTGGCATCAGCGGTAACCCAGATCCCACTGACGGCTATGCCGGGTTCCGTGAAGAAGAACACCTGATGCCACTCTAGATCGCCTTCACGGCCAGAGTCCAGGCATCGCACCCAAAGGGGATTGCGAACCCGCTCACCGAGCACCGCCTGCCGTAACACTTCTCGCGGGTTGGTCAGGGGAGGAGCCGATTGGGATGCCTCCCGATTGAAATGAAATACCTTAGGTGCCTTGGGCTGGTCAATGTAAACCTGACCAGACTCGGTGCACCACAACTCCTGATCCGGAAGGGGCTCCAGGGCAAATCCCTCGTCCTGCTCCTCGGTGAAGTCCCGTTGTGAGGTGATGGTCTCCCAATGCTCCAGGGGATCCGTGACAATAACATCCTCAAGTTGCGACCCGATCCCCATTAAGTGATACTGGAACCACTTGACAGCTTCCCGGCGCAGCAGCGAAGCATAGCGATGAATTCCCGGCGCTACAACCAACCGGAAGTTCTCCGGACGCTGGTACAACTGGTAGACATGCCGAGCTCGCTTGGCACTCTGCAAGGTCCCTTCAATGACGAAGAAGTCTGAGGCCACGGCACCAATCATAACGGGATTGGGAGCGATGGCAGTCACGAAATCATCGTAATTTATCCCTTCAGACACAGCTCCATACAGGTTTTGCTCGGCATCGTGGGCCTGGCCCGTTTGGAGATAGTGCTCCCTTGATGTAATGTAGGTACAGGGCACTCCCACTTTGATTCGCTGGTCAACCATCAGCAGATAACTGGTCTGAGTTCCACCACCGGAGTTACCGGTGACCCCAATACGATTGGGGTCAACCTCCTGGCGGGTACAGAGGTAATCCACGGCTCTGACGGCATCGTGAACAAAGTAGCGAGCAATGTTGGCACCGGTCAAGGTGCACTGCAATCCCGCATGGGAATGCTCGGTGGTTCCCCAATTGACCACCAGCTGGCCGGTCTGGGGATCTACGTACTGCATCCTCTCCCCTTGACCCAAGGGGTCCATGGCCAAGACGACAAATCCAGCTCTCACCAGAGCCTGACATACCCGCTGATAAACGGGATACCCCTAGGCCTCCCGGGAGTGACCGCACAGGAACAGGACCGCGGGTCGAGGAGAGTCGAGATCCTTAGGCAGATAGAGATTGGAGGTCACGGGAAAACCCGGGAGACTTTCAAAAATTACCTTCTCAATGCGAAAGTGCGGTCGCTCCACTACACCGGTGACCCGGGCACGCAGGGGATGGGTCCCATCGGGAAGTCCCCCTAAAGCCCGCAAAAAGGCTTCCTTTACCCGGCACCTACGGGCCTCGAACTCCTCGACGGACTTGAGTCCCTCCTTGATGAGTCCTTCCTGGGCCGTGGCCTGAATGATTCTCCCCTTGATATGTTCCGCCAGCTGATTGCCAGCATCGTAGTAGCCATTGAGATACGGGCGAAACGGCTGCATTGTCCTCCCCCTCTTGGGTATCGTTGTTGCAAAGGGCTACCTGATCCTAAACAGCATGGGATCTGCCTTTGCCTCCTGGACCATGTCCAGCAAAGAGATGACCCTTCCCTCCTGGACTGAGCGCTCCGCAGCCAAACTAACCAAACAGCTGAGAGCCCCCGTTCCCGCATCGGCCAAGGGCTGTGTCTTGTTTCTGACGCAGTCGATAAACTCCCGCACCAGACCGGCATCTCCCCCACCGTGTCCACCGAACTGTTCACCCACTTTGTATTCAATCTCATCGGCATTGTTGCTGAGCCGAAGGGTGATGGTGCGGGAGCTTTCATCGAGCTCAAGCTTACCCTGATCACCAAAGACCATCATCTGCCGGGTGTTCACCGGCGCATACAAAGCCAGATTGTAGCTGGCCTTCACCCCATTGTCATACTCCACCAACGCGCTCCCGTGATCCACCGTTGTCTTCTCCGATGTGAACACACATACGTCCCGAATATATCCGTCCTCAGACTCAGCCTCAAGGTACATACTTTTTAGGGGCTCCTGGGTCAAATCATAGTACTCTGGGCACTCCCGCCGGTGCCGGCAGGTCAGGCAACGCTCACCCTGCCATTTCCCAGGAGTGAACACCCCAAGACCACCGGTGGCTACCACCTTGGTGGGGGATCCTCCGGCTATCCAATTGACGATATCCAAGATATGGGTGCTCTTGTGGTTGAACAATCCACCGCTTTTTTCCCGGAAGCGATGCCAGCGACGGAAATAGTCGGCACCCCGCCGGTTATCGGTGGCCACAATCTGCTGAACCCTTCCAATTACGCCATCGTCGATCAGCTTTTTCGCCGTCGAGTACACTCGGTTATAGCGGAGAACAAAGCCCACCTGCAGTACCTGCTCAGGCCCCTGGGCAGCTAGGATCTTCTGGCAACCGGCAACGGTAGTCGCTAAGGGCTTCTCGCAAATTACGTGTTTGCCCGCCTGAAGAACGTCCGTTGCCACCTGTTCATGGGTAAAGTCTGGAGTCGCAACTACCACCGCATCCAGTTCCGTCTCCGCCAACATCCGATGATAATCCCGATACAAAGCGATACCTTTGACATCCAACAGTCGTGCCACGGCCTTGAGCCGCTTCTCGTTGGTGTCAGCCAGTGCCACCAATTCCGCTTCCTGGGCAAAGGCCCCCGTTAACAACCGTCCATAGGCACCGTAGGCTCGCTGGCCGGTACCAATAATTCCAAATTTGATTTTCTCTGCCATGCCCCTCACCTCACGCTGGTCAGCCTTTTGTTGCAGTTACTTGGTAGTTTCCTTGTGCTTTTCCCTCTAGATTTCTTTTACCTGATACTAGGCTAATTTGACCGCTTGACCCTTTTCCGCTGACTCATAGAAGGCCGACAGGATCTTGGTGACCTGTAATGCCTCCTCGGTCTTGACCAAGGGTTCCTTGCCTCCCAGAACGCACTCATTAACGAAAAATTCAATTTCTCGATAGTGATGGGACTTAGGATCCCGGGGTTCAAGATCAGGGACTACGTCCACCAGTCTGCCGCCTTCTTCACGGTAGACTACCACCGGCTTGTCGGGACGGCCGATGGTAAAGACCTCCATTCCCCCCTTGGCTCCGAATAGGACACTTCCGCCCCATTCCTTTTCGGTATGCAGGGCCCAACTGGCGTCTAGGGTGACACTGGAGCCGTCGGCAAAGCGAATAAAGCCAAAGGCGGAGTCCTCGACGGTGAACTGCTCCGGGTCCCAAGGACCGTGGGGATTGAAGCCTCCCTGACGTCCGATCAAATTGTGGCAGGTAGCAAGCACCTCAACGGCATCGAATTTGTCTGCCAGCCACAAAGTCATATGTAAGGAGTGGGAGCCAATGTCCACCAAGGGACCGCCCCCCTGAACGTCCCGATCAAGATAGGAACCCCAAGTGGGAACTCCCCGGCGTCTGATCGCGAGGGCCTTGGCGTGGTAAATTTCTCCCAGTGTACCGGTCTGCAGCAGACCCTTGGCATACTGCAGAATGGGATTAAAGGGACGGGGATAGGCAATCATCAGTTTCCCCGGGGATTGCCGTGAGGCTGCTAGCATCGCCTCGGCATCGGCCACCGTGGTGGCCATCGGCTTTTCGCACAAAACATTGCATCCCGCCGCCAGGGCGTCAATGGTGATTTGCGCATGGGTGCCGTTGGGAGTACAGACGCTAACAACATCGAGGTCTGCCTTGGCCAACATCTCCCGATAGTCGGTGAAAACATAGGGAATGTTATACCGGGCAGCCGCGGCCTGTGCCCTTTCGGGAATGATATCACAGACTGCGACCAACTCCGCCCGATCCAGTTCCGCATAGGACGGCAGATGGGCAGAGTTGGCAATAAAACCAGCTCCGACCACACCAACTCTAACTTTACTCGGCATTTTGGTTCTCCTCCTGGTAGGAATATAGTAATACCGGTGCTGTCAGGACCCGAGTATCGGTCACTTAGTGCAAGGGTTCTGCATGCATCCTCGGGTTCCTTGTATGACATTCTAGATCCGTCGGCAGGCGAGGATCAGGGAGCTGTGCCCCAGGATCTTTACCGGTACTCTCTCTTCGGTATAGAAGGGCAAGTCCTGCAGACTGCGACGAAACAGTTGGTCTTGGTCCGTTAATACTACCAACCGCGCTCCCGGTTCCAGGACCCGGGCCGCCTCTTTGAGAAAGGCTGGATACAAGGTTTGCATCTCCTGGGGAGTACCGATTTTGCGACCGAAGGGAAGATTTACCGCCATGGCGGTAATGGAACCGGAATCCAACGGCAGGTCGGTGGCATCCCAATGCTTGACCTCGATGGGCTTAAAGCGGGGACCGATGTTGCCCTTGGCTGCCTCGACGGCCTCGGGGTTGATGTCTCCTCCCAACAACTGGCGATACCGACCCCACATTCCCCGCTCGATAAGAATAGTACCGGCACCACACATTGGGTCACAGAAAACATCGTCATCCTTGGGCTGAGTCAAGGTGACCAGGGCATGGGCCACCGTCGGGCGCAATGAGGCCTCCAAATGCTGGGTCTTGTAGGTGCGATGCCGCATAGTCCGATCGGATAGGCGGACTCCGATCACACAGTGGGTATCACGTACCGTCACCCAAAATTCGACGTTGGCATTACTGTCCACGACCCGCCACCGACCATTGGTCCGTGTGTCCACAGCGGAGTAAATCGCGGTGGCCAAGTCTGAACGATTGAAGTTGTGCCGGCCTTCCTTGCGCGCGATTACTCGATAGGTAACCCGCTTGGGCCATTTTCGGCTGATAGCCCGGCGCAGAGCCACGCCTTGAGCAAAGGCTTCGCCCCGGATCACCGCGTTGTGAATCTCGCCTAAAGAGGAGCGGGAGCGAGTTATCCCATCACTTTCATAGAGCAAGTAAAAGACGTCCTCGGGGATTTTTAACTCCAACAGGCTCTCAGGATCGATGTCTCCACTGATCTGGACATACCCACCGGGATAGCTTTGTACCTTAAGGCCGGGATCTAGGCTGCGCACTTCCTTGGCCGCCAGCTTTTCTAGTCCTTCTACCGTCTGTAAATAGAATTTTCCCTGCAACATTCTCACCTCTGGACATTGGTCAGACTAAGACAACCTGCAACACTAACCTTAAACAATACTGCCACCCCATACCCTACCAGGAGTCTGGAACTATGTCAGAGAAGGTAATCTGAGAACCTGTACTGTCGAGAATTGGGGGATTGTATGTCATACAAATACGCCATCCATCGAGTCAACTATGAGGATTTTTCCAGCGGTCGAGTTCTCTACAACCAACGAGGGGCAACGGCCTTTCCCGTTCGCCTAGCCAGTGAGATCTACCAACGCTGCCGGGCCTTCCTAACCACCTTGGGTTTAGAGACGGGCTATACCCTCTACGACCCCCTTTGTGGCGGTGCTTATTTGCTAACGGTGATCGGGTTCCTCCACGGTACCGATTTGGTCCGAATCGTGGGTTCTGATATCGACCCCGAGGTCCTTGCGCTGGCAAAGCGTAACCTGACCCTCCTGACACCGGAGGGACTTAAAGGGCGTCTTGCAGAGCTAGAGCTGCTCTGGCAGCAATACCACAAGACCTCCCATGCTGAAGCCATGGCCAGCGCCATCCGCCTCTTGGAAGAGCTTGCCGGGAGATCTCCCATTGCCACCCAGGTTTTCTGCGCGGATGCCACCCACGGGGAACAACTGATAGCCCAAGTTGAGGGGGTCAATCTGGTTATTACCGATTTGCCCTATGGAGGTCTCGTCGATTGGCACCTCACTCCCGACTCATCTTCCCAGGCACCGGAACATCAACTCCTGTCGGCCCTAAAGCCGACTCTCACCGAACCAGCGGTGGTGGCGATTGTCGCTCCGAAGAAAGTCAGAATCAACCATCCCGCCTATCGTAGAGTTCAGCGCTTTTCCATCGGCAAGCGGGAGATCACCCTGTGGACACAGACAGACTAGGGCACTTTCTTCAAGTGCCCTTACTCCTTCTTAGCTATTCCGATAAATTTCCTCCAGTACATCGGGGTAGTTGGTGGTCATTCCATTGACTCCGCACCTCACCAGGCGAGCCATCTCTTGCTCATCCCTTCCCTTGAGTCCCCAGGCTCTAATAAGTAGACCGGCAGCATGGGCCTGTTCTACCACCGCTTCGGTAATGAAACCAGCCGGTGGACAGAGAATATCTACATCGTGGGCCAAGGCATCGGCAATTAGATCCTGGGGCTTGGTGTACACCGGTACCTCTTTCCCATCGATGCTGCGGGGTGGGGGTGTCGGCTGGTTACTGCAGACCACCAGAGCCGATGTCCGGATCTTGGATGTCAGGGCCTTGACTCTGTCCAGTACCTGCCAGTGAAAGGCGGAAATATGCACCTGGCTTTCCAGGCCCCGGGCTATAACCATCTCCACTACAGCATCGGTAATCTCAGGAAAGTAGATCCCGTCTTTGATTTCCACCACCAACTCAGTGGCATCATCAAAGAGCTCTAACACTTGGCCCAAGGTAGGAATCCGGGCACCGGCAAACTCAGGAGAAAACCAGCTCCCTGCGTCTAATTTAGCCAGTTGTGAATAAGTAAAATCCCTAACGGCTCCAGTTCCATCGGTGGTCCGATCCACTGTGGCGTCATGAATCACCACAATTTCTTTATCCCGGGTAAAGCGAACATCGCACTCCCACATTTTTGTCCCCAGCTCCATCGCCAGCAGGAAGGAAGGCACCGTATTCTCCGGCCGATAACCGGAAGCACCTCGATGGGCAATGTTATAAAAGACCTTGCTTGGCATAAGCATCATCCTTCTAACTTGGGGTGCAGGCGACCAAAACCCAGCTCATTGACGATTCGTTCCGTCCTACCACTTAAGCGGAGTATGACTATTTCCGCCAAGGTAAGAACCTCGCACCCCTCCTCCAAATGACCGCCAAAGGCCTGGTCATCTTGGGACATAGCGATGTGGAGATGAGGCTCACCATTGGATATCAAGCCAGAAATAGAAAGGATCTCTATCGTCCCCTTGCGCTCTAAGAAGGTATCCTTCCAAGGCAGCCGGTCGCCGGGCTCCACAATATGGTAACGGGCCTTGGCTAAACTGCCGATACCTGATACCACCACCCCATCGGTGATCCCCTCTTCTGCAATCACCCGCCGAATCGCGGGCAAGATGTCTTCTCCGGTATCTAGAGCCACCAGCACCGTACCTTCCACCTTACCTCCAGAGAAATGACGCACCTAGGCTCCCTCCCCATCGGCAATTTGGTTCTGGTTCAAAGCCGCTTCCAGATCGGCAACTACCTGCTTCTTCCGATTCATCTCATTGATAATCGCCTGGGTGATGCCCTGGGCCGTTGGACGTAACAGACGCTGCGACACTGTGTACTCGTTTTGTAACGTCGCCTCATCGACGGTATCAATCCATTCTGCGGGGATGTTCCTGGTGCCCTCTAAGGCCCCGGCCAAGCCTGCAGCCACCGCGGCAACACAATCGGTGTCCCGGCCAAAGTTTACCCCGGCAACAATTGCATCGTAGCAGTTGCCCTTGGTCTGATAGAAAATCGCAAAGCCCTTGGTAATTACCTCCTGGGCCCAGGACATGGCATAGGGAGTACCGGAGCCGTTATACCGAGCATAGAACTTGTCTCGCATCTCCCAAACGTCGGCACTGGACTGGGCTAGTTCAATGGCCCAGGCCAGCTCCCGCTTCGGTTGCTGATTGGTATCGCCCGCCGGCAAAGCATCTAATCCCGCTTGAACCACGGAATCCACCGTGGCATTGGGTTTCATAGCCTCGGCGATCCCAGCATTCACCGCGGCCCCGTAGTCCAAACCATAACCATGGCGAGCTTGGTACAGCTGTCCAATTTCGTAGGTATCGGCGATGGCCTGCGGTACATCACAGGCATTAATCAGCCCGATGGGATGGCCGGAACGGGCAAAGGAATTGATGCCCAAGAAATTCGTATACCGTCCGGCATCGGTAGGGGGGATCCCTGCCATCACCGCCCGATAGAGAACTTCATCGCAGGGTTCCATTTGGACACCGAAATTGGCAGGGTTGATGTCCCTAACCCAAATGGCTGCCAGGTCCGCCGCGGTGATTCTGCCGCCCTTTTCGATGATCGCGGTACACATCAGGCGTTGCCTCTCGATTCCGTCTTCAGTAGTTCCTGCGGGCCGCAGGCGACCGGCTCCGGGTTTGTCATAATGGGTGTAATGTGCATAGGGCAGTAACTCCGTTAACACTCCATACTCCGCTGCGATCCTTTCCGGGGGCCACCCCTCCACCGCGGCTCCCATGGCAGAGCCGATATTTGAACCTGCTAAGCATCCCAACACTTTGTCGTACAACAGGTTTGTCACTGGCTTATGCGCCTCCTTTGGCTTTCATTAGTGCCTTCACCTGGGTCACTAGAACTGTTTCTCCCCTTTGATTGGTCACCGTGGTCTTCATCCCGACAATACCTCGCCCCGGTTTCGATGATGGTCTCAGCTCCGATACGACGATCTCCGCCCGTAGTTCATCACCGGGACGAACCGGTGCCTTCCACTGCAGGTAATCAAGGCCGAGTCCACCAATTACCTCAGCACCCAATCGATTCTGCCTTGTCCATTCCCCCCAGATTGCCACTAAGGTGTGGAATCCTGAGGCAATCAGACCTTCAAAAAAGGAGTCCGCGGCAAAGGCAGGATCAGTGTGGATCGGAAGGGGATCATATTTGGCAGCAAATTCTTGAATCTCCTCGGCCGAGAGACTGATGGGACCAACGGTGAATACCTGTCCCAATGAGAATTCCTCAAAGTACACCTTTGTTCTCTCCTAACATCCTAACTTAGCAATTGCTTCTCCCCGATTATATACACCACCGCCCCGGCTACTCCTAGGGAGTACCCTTTCCTTTTGGACAAAACCTTCAAATTAAAAAAAAGAGCCTCCAGGTTCTTTGACTTGGAAGCTCTCTTTATCGTAAAAGTCATTTTCCTTCTCCCGATTAGGCTTGGATTTTCGGATCCATGATGTCTCGGAAGGCGTCTCCGATCAAGTTCCAGGACAGAACGAAGAGGACGATAGCCACTCCGGGATAGACAACAGTATACCAATAAAGCAGGGGATCTCCCGGTGCACCTAAAATCCAGGCCCGGGCAAAACTGATCATCTGACCCCAGTCGGCATAGCCTTCGGGAGCACCCAAGCCCAAAAAGCTCAAGGTTGCAGCAGAAACAACAATCGATCCCATGTTCATGGAAGCTTGTATCAAGACCGGGAAGATGGTGTTGGGCAAAATGTGGCGCCAGAGAATCTTGTAGGGCTTGACACCACAGGCCCTAGCTGCCTTGACGTACTCCTCCTGTTTGACCTGGAGAACACTACCTCGAATCAGCCGGGCATAACCCGTCCACCGGAACAAAATCATCGCCATTACCACTTTATCCAGTCCCCTACCCAGCACTGTGGTAATGACAATCGCGCCAATCAGGAAGGGAAAACTCATAAACATATCCACGAATCGCATGACTACTTCGTCAAATTTCCCGCCGATATAGGCCGATACGGAACCGACCAAAACCCCAATCGCGCAGGTGACACTAACCACCGTTAGCCCCACCTTGAAGGCGGTACGGGTACCCCAGACAACACCATAGAAAATGTCGTACTGACCCTGGGTGAGACCAAAGGGATGATCCTTCGATGGCGGCCTTGGCGTTGTCAACCAGCCGTACCGGGGAATCCGATAGGGCTCATGGGCATACCGCTCCGGGGTCGGAGCCAGTACCGGCGCAAGGGTAGCAACCAGAATAAATCCAAGCAAAATCACTAGACCAAGTAGTGATAATGGATTCCTAACTAATTTTCTCCAAACCACGGCTCATCACTCCAATCTGACTCTCGGGTCAATTACTGCATAGAGAACGTCGACAATTAAGTTGGTCAAGACCAAGAGGACACCAAAGAAGAGCGTTGTCCCCAAGACCAACGTATAGTCTAACTGCTGGGCTCCGGTGGCGATCAACAAGCCAATACCCTTGTAGTCAAAGACCGTCTCGGTGATCACTACTCCACCCAACAGACCGAGAATCATGGAACCGGCCACGGTCGCAACGGGAATCAAGGCGTTACGTCGGACGTGATGCTTAATCACAACGCCCTCCGGCAGTCCCTTAGCCCGGGCAGTACGAACGTAGTCTGTATTGAGAACGTCCAGCATACTGGATCGAGTAATTCGCAGCAAAAAGGCCCACCACAAATATGACAGGGTCAAGATCGGGGCAATCATATGACGGATAGCATCGAAGAACACCGCCCAGTTCCGATTCAGAAGGGCATCAATGGTGTTCATTCCGGTGTATCGAATAAACTCCCCGGACAAAATCAACTCATCAGCCCAGACAGATAGTCGCCCCGGTGGGAACCATCCTAAGACTCCATAAAATACCATCAAAATTATAAGGCCGAAAACAAAGTCCGGTAAGGACCAACCGACGATAGCAAACACCCGAGCAAAGTGGTCCAGGAAACGATTGTGATTCATCGCGGCCAGAGAACCCAGCCAAACACCGCCAAAAATAACTGGGATGATGGCAAAGATGGTCAGCTCCAAGGTAGCCGGAAATCTTCTCTGGATGGCCTCGGCCACAAACATATTAGCTGACTCGGAATATCCCAAGTCTCCCCGCAGTAGGTTCTTTAACCAACGAAAATACCGGACATGAATGGGATCGTCCAGTCCATATTTCCGGACTAGATCGTCCAAGCTTTGGTTCTTCAATTCCTCCGGACTCTGAATGTAGGTGCTAACCAGCTGATATGGCGACAGAAAGGACATCGCGACGAAAATCATCAAGGTAACGCCAAAGAGCACCACCGGAATAAAGAGCAATCTCCGAACAATGAAACTTAGCATCTGTCTCTTCCCCTTATGAAGAAATCCTCAGTGAAGAAGTCCTCCTTATTTTGCCTGAAGTAGTCGAAGTCAGAGAGATCGCACTGCAGGCGATCTCTCTGAGACTTACTGTCGTAACTAGACAACTACTTCCAGATGGAGTAGAAGTCGTAGTTGGCGCTGTATGCCGGGTTGAACTCAAAGCCCTTCACCCAATCACGGTAGACCCGGATGGCCTGGGAGTCAACATAAGGCATGACAACGGCATCTTCATAGGCTAGTCTTTGCAGCTCGGCGTAAGCGGCGGCACGCTCCTCATCGCTAGTGGCGTTGATTCCTCTGGCGATGACAGGATCGTACTTCTCCTTAGCAGTTTGCATCAAGGCCTCACCACAGTAGCCGGCAAAGGCACCGGCCGAATGCATGTAGGCAACATAGAAGTTGTGGACATCAGCAAAGTCGGCCAGCCAACCCATGAAGAAGACTGGGAGCGAACCCATGGCCAGCTTGTCAAGATAGGTAGACCATTGCATACCCTGTACCTCGACCTGGAACTTCGGGTTCAACATCTCAATGTTAGCCTCTAGAATCTCAGCAGCAGTCTTGCGCTGATCGTTTCCGGTGTTATACAGGAGGGTGACCTTGAAGCCCTTCTCCCACAGCTCACCGTTAAAGGCCTTTCTGAAGTGCTCTTCAGCCTTGTCAAGATCATAGTCATACCAAGGTTGAGTGGTATCGACATACTCCAAAATCGCCGGAGCTACGCCGTAAGGCTTGGAGCCAAGACCCATCGCAACCTGCTCGATGTAAGACTCATAGTCAAAGGCATAGTTAAAGGCCTTTCTCACGTCAGCATCGGCAAAGAAGTCGGAAGGAATTCCTCGACCATCTAGCTTACCACTGCCAACAAGGTCTTCGTTGCCCTCGATGGGGATGCTCCAGTTGAAGAACAAGGCTGCGTTGCCCAAGTAAGGCAGACCCTTTTGAACTACGACGCCTCTCATGGCTTCAACTTGCCCCAGCATAGGAGCGGAGACGGTAGCTGCGTCGGCCTCACCATTTTGCAGCATCAAGAGCCGAGTGCTTTCCTCATTGATGTACTTAATGAAAACAGTTCTGAGCTTGGCAGGGCCACGCCAGTACTCATCAAAGCGCTGGAGGACAACCTGACCGGCGCTGAGATCCCAAGCCTGCAGCTTAAAGGCACCGGTACCCATGGCCTTGTTGTACAGAGCCATTTCTTCCTTGGCTAGATTGTACCAGTTTTGCCAGGTATCGGGGTTGCCGTCCCAGCCACCGTTGGCGGCAGTCCACTCTTTGTTGATGATTGCACCCCAGCTGCCGCCCTTAGCCAGAATTTGCAGGAAGGGAGGATAAGGCGCCACCAAATTGAAGACAACGTAGTCGCCATCAACTTCTACCGTCGCATCAACGATGTCGTAGGCTGCCCGCAGGATAGCAGGATCTACGTCATTCACATTGGCGAAGTCTCTGGGACCACCGGCCATGGCGATGACATCCCGCATCGTCTGGACACCCAACAGAGGCTCGAAGAACATCCAGATGGGTCCACCAGCAGGATCTGCCAGCATTGCCCGCTCAAAGGTGTACTCTACGTCCTCCGGGGTCAGCTCCGCACCATTGTGGAACTTCACGCCCTTGCGAATGGGGAATCGGATGGTCCGTCCATCCTCAGAGATCAGGCCATTTTCTACGGACGGTACCTCAGTGGCCAACAAGGGCATAAGATCGTCAGGCGAACCGTCCTTCAGGCCAAGCAAAGTGTCATAGACTTGGTGAATTACCTCTCCACTGGCGGTATCGTAGGAACGAGCAGGATCCAGAGTATTAACTTCACCGGAAGTTACAAAGACAAAGGTCTCTGAATCCGTCGCTGCCAATGCCGGCACCGCCGCTCCCAGCAGCATCAGGACACTGAGTACTGCTGCAAGAAACTTTCTCTTCATCTACACACTACCTCCTTAAATTTTCTGGCCTTTGGCCATCTTTATTTGCCAAACTTGACCAGCCTTATCCTGCGTGAAGTTCAACAACTCCGGTCAAGTCAAGCTCCTTTGCTCGGTGACAGGCCACTTGATGTTCTGGTCCAATCTCCTGGAGCTTGGGATCTTCCTTCCTACAGATATCAGTGGCATATCTGCAGCGGGGGTGGAAGTGACACCCAGAAGGAGGATTGGCGGGACTAGGCACATCACCTTGCAGAACTATCTGTTCATACTGTAAATCCGGGTCTGGCACAGGGATTGCAGAGAAAAGCGCCTCGGTATATGGATGTTTGGGATTTTCAAACAGGTCATCTACGTCGGCAATCTCAACAATTCGGCCTAAGTACATAACTGCCACCCGATCACTGATGTGCTCCACAACGGACAGATCATGGGCAATAAACAAATAGGTTAGACCAAACTGTTGCTGCAGGTCTTCCAAAAGGTTAATTACCTGAGCCTGAATCGACACGTCCAAGGCAGAGACCGGTTCGTCACAAATCACCAAAGATGGATTCAGAACCAAGGCTCTGGCGATACCAATCCGCTGCCTCTGTCCCCCACTAAATTCGTGAGGAAAGCGATTCATATGGTGACTGCCCAGACCCACTGCCTTGAGTAACTCCTCCACCCGGTCCATACGCTCGGTCCGGTTTTTCATCCCCTGGGCCTCTAAAGGCTCTGCCACGATATCCCGAACCCGCATCCGGGGATTGAGCGAGGAATATGGATCCTGGAAGATTACCTGCATTTCATCCCGCAGACCCTCAATTGTCTTGGAGTTGACCTCTTGCCAACCACCATTCTTCCGATTGAAGCGAATTTGCCCCGCGGTCGGTTCAATCAGGTGCAGGATACTCATACCGGTTGTGCTCTTTCCACATCCACTTTCGCCAACCAGTCCGAGGGTTTCGCCGCGCTTAATGGCAAAGTCCACTCCGTCAACGGCCTTCACCCAACCTACAGGCCGACGGAATACTCCACCGAGAATGGGAAAGTATTTTTTCAACCCCTTGACTTCTAATATATAATCGGATTTCCTTGCTGTTTCAGTCACGATTGTGCATTCCTTTCCCCAGTTGTCTTGACTATCTTAGGCATGCAGCCAACACCGCACTTGATGACCCGGTTCGATTTCCACCACAGGGGGTTGCTGCAGACACTGTTCCGTTGCCTGTGGACAACGGGGTCGGAAACTACAACCCTCTGGAATGTTAGCGGGATCGGGGACAACCCCTTCAATGGGTATTAGCCGCTTGTGACGATGTCCTAGCCGTGGAACAGAGTTGATCAACCCCACAGTATATGGGTGGGCCGGGGAACGTAAAATAGTGCGAACATCGGAACGCTCCACAATCTTACCCAGGTACATTACTGCAACCTCATCACACATCCGTCCCACTACACCAAGGTTGTGGGTAATCATGATGATTGCCATGCGTTGGTACTGTTCCTGAATCTTGATCATTAAGTCAAGAATCTGGGCCTGAATAGTCACATCTAAGGCAGTAGTTGGCTCATCGGCAATGAGCAACGTGGGATTGCAGGCCAAAGCCATGGCAATCATGGCCCGTTGACGCATTCCACCACTCATTTCGTGGGGATATTCCCCGGCCCGTTGTCTTGGGCTGGGAATTCCGACCTTGGCCAACATATCCACAGCCATCTCCCAGGCTTCCTTCTTGTTCACATCCTGATGGTAAACGATGGCTTCTACGATCTGAGCACCGACGGTGTGTACCGGATTCAGAGAAGTCATCGGTTCCTGGAAGATCATGCTAATCTCGTTTCCCCGAATACTGCGCATGGCCTTGCTCTTCGGCCTCAATTTGGCTATATCAATGACGCCCTGCTCCGAATTAAAGAGAATCTGTCCCGAGGCAATGCGCCCATGGGGTTCGGGAACAAGTTGCATAATCGATAGAGCGGTCATACTCTTACCGCAGCCACTTTCTCCTACCAGTCCCAGGACTTTCTGCCTCTTTACCGATAGGCTGACTCCATCTACAGCCCGAACGATGCCGTTGTCGGTATGAAACTGGGTATACAAGTCCTCGATCTGCAAGATAGTATCTGCCGGCATCTGATCAGGAGTAGTAGAGTTTGCTGCAGTAGTCCTTTGCGCCCTCGCGTTAGAACTACCTAATGCTGAAACGAACATTCTAAAGAACCTCCGCCGTCAACTAATCTCGCGATTACGTACGTATAACTGCTGTCATAATCACGGAGTCCACTTCACCAATAACCAGAAAACACCCGAAAATATCGCCGATAGCGGCGGCAAATAACCCTCTGTTGGTTTTCGTGGATTTTATAATAGTTTTCCAAGGCAGGCGAAATCTCCTGCCTAAATTCCTGGCAGACATTGTCAATAGGGTCATGTATTCCGTATACATGACCGGTGAGCTGCCGATCTTCGACAAAAATCGGGGGATCCACTTCCAAATCCGCATCAAAGAAAATACCCCCGCATCCTCAAGATACAGGGGCATTTTCCACACCCAAGCATATCTTTTTATCCCTTGATATATACTGCTTCCGATAGTTCTTCACTTTGGTAAAAAGCGGGCATAAAGGCACCATTATGCTGTGCTGAAGGTCGTCCCCGGCGATCTAAGGCAATTACTCCCAAGGGAATTTTCGCCCCTTTCCCCGCGGTGACGATGTCCTGGCAGGCCGTATCTACTTCCCTTCCCTTGTTTACTGCTTCCACCACCGTCCGAGTTACCCCTAGTTTGATGATTCCCTCACCGTGACCGGTAGCGGAAGCTCCAGCGGCGGATGCAGCAAAGGTGCCGGCACCCAGGATCGGGGTATCCCCCACTCTACCCGGGAGTTTCTGGGGGTTCCCGCCGGTAGAGGTAGCTGCCGCGATGAGACCACGACCATCGACAGCCACCGCCCCTACCGTTGAGTAGGATTTATGTTTCTTTCTAATCTCTTGATACCGCTTCAGTACCTCCCGCAGTTCCTCGGGCAGCTTGGCCACCTGTTCCTCTAGAAGACGCCGGGCCATCTCCGTTGCCGGATCATACTCGGGAAACCCATGGAGGCGGGCAAAGAGCTCGGCACCTTCACCCACGATCAGTACATGGGGAGTTGTCTCCATCACCTTGCGAGCCACGCTGATGGGATTCTGCACCCGCTGAATACAAGCCACCCCAGCTCCCTCGCCGGCACTAGTCATGATTGAAGCGTCCATCTCAATTTCGCCACAGAGATTGTAATAGGAACCGGTACCGGCATCAAAAATCGGGTCATCCTCCATACAACGCACTGCCGCCTCAACGGCGTCCAGGGCCGATCCCCCTCGCACCAGAGTTTGGTACCCAAGCTCACAGGCCCGCTTGGCACCGCTGTTGCGGCGTTCTGCAAGGTGCGGTGGAATAACCGTATCTTCCATCCCACCGTGGACAATGATGGCTAGCACGAACTCTCACCTCGATACTAAAGTTGACGGACAAACTCCCTACCAAATCTGATGGAGTTCTCTAAGGCAGTATCATGGGGCATCCATAGTTCCTTAATTCCTTCATTCACGATGGCAAACCCGGCATCCTCTAAAATTTCAGTAATTATCTTGTTTCCTTCACCGCTCCAACCATAGGTACCAAAGGCCGCAGTCTTCTTATTCTTAAAGCCCAGGCCCCGAATTTGTTCGAGAATCCCCCCGATAGACGATAACAGCCTGCGGTTGACCGTCGGTGAGCCCACAAGGATGGCCTTGGACTTGAACACCTCCGTCACCACATCGTTCTTATCGGAGCGAGCGACATTATAGGCCTTGACCACCACCTCAGGATCCTCAGACTTGATCCCTTCGACAATCGCATCGGCCATCCTTCGGGTGCCATTCCACATGGTGTCATAGAGGACGGTAATCTGGTTCTCCTGATAGTCCTGGGCCCACTGGGCATACTGATTGACAATCTGCATTGGTTCCTCACGCCAGATCACTCCATGACTGGGGCAGATCATGGAAACCGGCAGATTGAGGCCAACCACTTCCTCAATCTTCTTGGCAACCAATCGACTGAAAGGCGTCAGGATATTGGCATAGTACTTGATGCATTCCTGATACAACTCCGCGGGATCAACGAGATCATTAAAGATCTCTTCGGTAGCATAGTGCTGTCCAAAGGCATCGTTACTAAATAGAATGTTTTCCCCGGTCATATATGTAAACATTGAATCGGGCCAATGCAGCATCGGAGCTTCCACGAAGACGAACTCCTTGGATCCCAGACTCAGTTTGTCTCCGGTTTTGACCACCTGGAAGTTCCAGTCTTGATGATAGTGCCCTTTGAGGGACTTGACAGCATTGGCTGTGCAGTAAATGGGCGTATCGGGGATCTCCCGCATCAGTTCCGGTAACGCACCACTGTGATCGATTTCTCCATGTTGGATAATCACATAGTCAATCTCAGACAGGGAGATTTCCTCTTTTAGTTTATCGACAAATTCCTTGGCGAAGGGTTCCCAGACTGTGTCGATCAGGGCCACCTTCTCATCCCTCACCAGGTAAGAATTGTAAGTAGATCCTCGATGGGTAGAGTACTCTTCTCCGTGAAAGGTCCGCAGTCCCCAGTCCACTTTACCTACCCAGGTTACGCTATCGGTTACTTTGAAGCTCACAATATCGCCTCCGCTACTTGGTAATAACTCGTGTTAGCTTGTCCCCCAGTAACTTATTATGAAGGCAACAGACTGTTCCCAGGGCAAGAAGGGGAAGAGGGGCTATCCCCTTCCTGCGCAGGCAGCCTTTGCCTTGACAAGCTCACTTTGGTGATAGCTTACCCTCTGGCGACCTTCGGAAAACCCGACTAATGATTATTTGTGAGTTATCCTGTCTTATCAACCACTTGATACATGTCAGCATCGGCCGGCAGGAAACTGGTTAGCTGACTGGAATGAAGAAAAACCACATCGCTGCGGGCACTGCTGACCCCGGCTAGTAAAATCCTGGCCTCCCGTGCCTCGGCTTCGGCCTGATCATCCCAGGTTCTTGTTTCCTCAGGATCGGGCATCACATCGGCATCACAGTGAGGAATGATGACAACATCAAACTCTAGGCCCTTTGCAGCATGAAAGGTACCGACCCAAGCCGTTGGCTCAGGGAACCAACTCTCCACATCTCTGTCAAGTTTTTCGGCTTGACAACCCAGCTTTCTCAGTTCTGCCAGGGCCGCCTCTGCCTCCTCGCCGGTTCGGAACAAGACAGCTACCGAGTACTTCTGGGAGGCTCTGGCAGCTAGTTCCAGAGCAACCTCCAGCTGATGGGCAGGATTTTGGCACTGCACGACAATAGGACGCCGCCCCTCCTCCCCTTCGGGTTCCTTGGGCAAGACTAGATCAGTGATACCGGCAAAGGGGGACATTACAGCCATCGCCCTGGTTAGTCGCGCTATTCCCCAGGTATGTCGGTAATTGGTCCTGAGCATCCACACTCGCTCCACGGCAAGGCCAGCATTCCTCCATGACATCTTGGTCTTGGAGTCATAGATTTGTTGAGCGGCATCGGCGAAGATAGTTAAGCTGCCGTAGGAGGGGATAGCCTCCGCCAAGGAACGCAGCATCACCGGGGAAAAATCCTGCCCTTCATCAACGATAATATGAGTATACTGCCGCTGATCAATATCCCGGGCCAATTCCTCTAAGAAACCGATGGCAATGTCATTCCAGTCGTAGAGATAGCCCATTTCCTTCCTTACCTGTAAGTACTCCTGATACACCTGGAACACAAGGGCACGCTCACGGGGGCTAATTCGCAGGGTCGAGCCCACTTTACAAGCCCTTTTCTCATATTCGTCGGGGCTGGTAATCCCATTTCCCGCGATCCAGGCAAATTCCCGCTTGAAGGCCTCTACCGATCGATCAAGCAGCGGTAGATTCCCTAGGGTATCGCGCGCTCGCTGGATAACATCTTGAATCAAGATGTCTTGCTTACTCCCTTGAAGCACCCCACTGTGTCGGACTGCCTGTCCCCGTTCGTCCAGATAACTGGTCGCAAATTGATGATAAGTCATCGGCTTAACATCGGTAAGTACATGGGCATACATAGAATCGAGATATGCAAGTAAACTTCGATTAAAGGTCAACAGCAGCACCCGATGGGAAGGATTGCGAGACTGCAGCCGGGCCGCTCGGTAAACCGCGGTAGTGGTCTTACCGGTGCCGGTAGGCCCCAGAACTAGGGCGTGCCCATGGAACTCGTGGTTAACGATCTCCCGTTGGATATCGTTCAGTTGGACCAACGCCATATCATAGACCTCCCTTCTTGCCAAGAGCAAGCAAATTTCTACAGTCTATGACATTGCGAAGGGTTTTACGACCAGTAACTGCCGACATCTGTCCCGGAACCTTTCCTGGCGTTTTTTCAATAACCTGGATGGGTAACACTGTAACAAAGCCCAAACTCCCCGTTGATAGGAGTTGTGAAAATGAAAAAATCTGCAGTTTTTCTTGATCGCGATGGAGTGATCAACAGAAATGACCGAGGACCAGTCAACTCCCCCAGTGAGCTGGTGCTCTACCCCAAGGCCGCCGAGGCAATCCGAGCCTTGAAACAGGCAGGATTTCCTCTCTTCGTTGTCACCAACCAGGGTGGTGTCGGTCTGGGGTATCTGTCCAAGGAGGAATTAGAGGAGATCCATCGATATCTCATCGCAGAAGTGGAGTCGGCCGGTGGTGCCATTGACGATATCGTCGCCTGTATCCATGACCCCTCAGCGGGCTGTGATTGCCGCAAGCCTAAGCCGGGCATGATTTTCGCCTTGGCTGAGAAATATGGGCTCGATCTTAAAACCAGCTATATGGTTGGAGACAGAGATACCGATATCCAAGCGGGCCGGGCCGCCGGCACCAAGACTGTCTTTGTCGGCGCCACAGACCGCGCACCCAAAGAGGCTGACTACGTTGCCCCCGATCTCTGGACCGCTGCCCAGTGGATCCTGGATCAAAGGGCGACAAAATCTTAGGAGGTCATTACGGTTTATTCGCTCCCCTTAGGGCGGGACCAATGGTGCCGTAATATTGACTGTAATGGGGTTTTTTGATATCATTACCGGGACAATCACGAAATCGAGGTATATGGGGATGGAGGATAACAAGTGAATTTTGCAGAGAAGTTTGGTAAAGAAGGCTTGACATTTGATGACGTACTTCTGGTTCCCCAAGAGTCAAGTGTGATCCCTCGAGAAGTGGATACCTCCACTAGACTAACCCGTAATATTAGACTCAACATACCAATTATCAGTGCCGGCATGGATACCGTTACCGAAAGTCGCATGGCTATTGCCCTGGCCCGTGAGGGTGGTATCGGCGTTATTCATAAGAATATGCCCATAGAAGCTCAAGCCGGTGAAATTGATAAAGTGAAGCGGTCGGAAAGCGGGATTATCGTCGATCCTATCTACCTGTCACCGGAGCATCGGATTCACGACGCTCTGGAGATCATGGCTCGCTATCGCATCTCCGGGGTGCCGATCACTGAAAATGGTCGACTGGTCGGGATCTTGACTAATCGTGACCTGGTATTTGAGGAGAACTTCGATCAGGCCATCGCCGATGTAATGACCAAGGAGGATCTGATCACCGCACCGGTAGGGACCACACTTGAAGAAGCCAAGCGGATCCTGCATCAGCACAGGATTGAGAAGCTGCCCTTGGTGGATGAAAACATGATGCTGAAGGGACTTATCACCATCAAGGACATCAAGAAGGCACAGCAATATCCCCGAGCTGCCAAGGACGACAAGGGTCGTCTGCGGGTAGCAGGAGCCATTGGTGTCGGTGCAGACTTACAGGAACGGTCCGATGCCCTTGTTAGTGCCGGGGTAGACGTCCTGGTGGTTGATACCGCCCACGGCCACTCGCGGCGAGTGATTGACGCGGTAACCTGGCTAAAGGATCGCCACGGCGATCGAGTTGATATTATTGCCGGTAACGTGGCGACGGCTGAGGCAACGGTAGCTTTGATCAAAGCCGGTGCCGATGCGGTCAAGGTTGGTATCGGTCCTGGCTCCATCTGCACTACGAGAGTGGTGGCTGGGATCGGTGTTCCCCAAATCACGGCAGTGTTTGACTGCGCCAATGCCGCCAGGGAATATGGAGTACCGGTAATTGCAGACGGAGGAATTAAATACTCCGGTGACATCACCAAGGCACTGGCAGCCGGTGCCGATACGGTAATGTTAGGTAATCTCCTCGCCGGTACCGAAGAAAGTCCCGGTGAGACAGAGACCTATCAGGGACGGAGATACAAGGTATATCGCGGTATGGGTTCCCTAGGAGCGATGAAGGATGGCAGCAAGGATCGCTACTTCCAAGAAAGCCAGGCTAAATTGGTACCGGAGGGAATCGAAGGTCGGGTTCCCTATAAGGGTCCCGTCTCGGAAATGCTCTTCCAATTAGTCGGCGGCCTCACCGCGGGAATGGGTTATTGTGGTGCGAAGGATATCCCCTCCTTGCAACGGGATGCCAAGTTTATTCGCATCACCTCAGCCAGCCTCAAGGAAGGTCATCCCCATAACGTTCAGATCACCAAAGAGGCACCAAACTACCAAGTCTAGGTATTAGCCATAACCATAGTAGTAAGTCACAGATTGATACCAAGGCCACCTGATTTTGCAGGTGGCCTTTGCTATGTCGACACAAGAGGTTTACCTATTTGTGATGCAGAACTCATAGAGATGTAGAGGGAGGTGGGGCTTTGGGGCAAAGAAGTAGAAGGATTATCCAAGGTAAGCTGATTGACGTTTTCATGATCATGCTGGTGAGTATGATCATGATTCCCCTGCTGGTAGCCACAGTGGCCGATTTTGTCGTCCGCCTAACAAACTCGGAGGTTATTACCGAGAGCATTGTCACTATGGTGGCGATGCTGGTTCAGGAGCTATCCTTTATCTGGCTGACCATTAAGGTTGTCCTTACCAGTGGATATAAAATAGTAGATATTGGCCTTCACCTCGATACCTGGTTCAGGGATCTTCTCCTGGGAATTCTTGGCGCCATAGGTCTTTTGCTAATAAATTCCTTCGGTGGTAGATTTAGCATCTGGATATTTGAGGTCCTTTTTAGTCAGGAACAGGTTGCGGCGCTGATGGAAAGGGAAAATTCGGTAATCGTCGAATTGCTGCAGCCCAGTCAACCGATGGGACAATTTGTGTTCTTGCTCCTATTGGTAGGAGTTTTAGCACCTATAGCTGAGGAAGTTTTTTTTCGAGGGTATGCATACTCTGTCCTGCGGAGTAAGTGGGGATCGACAATAGCAGCAGTGGTGACTTCCCTAGTGTTCGCAATGGTACACCTATACACCATTCACTTTCTGCCAATATATCTGCTGGGCTTGGCCCTCTGTTATCTCTATGAACGGAGCAAAAGCTTAGTGCCAGCAATTATCGCCCATGGAGCTATGAATTTGGTCATCGCCTGGCTCACCTACAGCCAGGGACTAATCTGACAAAAGCTAGCATCAAGAAAGATAGGAGACGTAGCCATGAACGTGGTAGCTCGTAAGAAGAAGCAGCAGCAACAACCAAATCGCCTGAGGCGGGAGGTTTGGAGATTGGCTGCTCCCGCAGTTGTGGAGCAGGTGCTGGTGATGAGTGTTGGCATCGTCGATACTGCAATGGTAGGTCGGGTAGGTCCTGATGCCATTGCTTCCGTCGATGTCAGCAATCGATTCATGATGTTTGCCCTGGCGGTTTTCGGGGCAATTCAGGTAGGAACTACAGCCATTGTGGCTCGGCATATTGGTGCCGGAGAGCGAAAGGAAGCCAATGAAGCAGCGAAGCAGGCACTGCTAATGGTGCTGAGCGTTGCCTTTCCCCTTGCGGCCCTCGGAATTCTTCTTGCGCCTAAACTAATTGGATTCATGATGATCATGAATAAAGCGCCGGATCCCCGAGTTGTCACGCAAGCTATTCAATACATGCGGATAGTATTTGCATCGATGCCCTTAGCCATGATCATGATGACCGTTAACGCTGTGTTGCGAGGAGCCGGCGACACCCGTACACCCATGGCCGTTACCGGGCTAACCAATGTGATCAATGTCATTGGGAATTCCTTGTTTATCTTTGGCCTTGGTCCTTTCCCCAGAATGGGAGTGGCCGGTGCTGCCCTAGGTACCGCTATCGCCCAGATCTCCGGAGGACTGCTGGTGCTGGCGGTTTTGTACAGCGACCGCTCCGTTCTCCACCTGACTCTACGGGAAAGTTACCGCTTTGATTCCCAGATCCTCAAACGGATTTTGAATGTAGGAATTCCTTCCGCCGTCGAGCAGTTTCTCATGCGGGGCGGGCAGCTGGTCTTTAGCATGATCATTGCCAGCATGGGTACGGTGGCCATGGCGGCCCATGCAATCACTTTGAATGCAGAATCCCTCTCCTTTATGCCAGGAAGTGGATTTGGGATCGCGGCCACCACCTTGATTGGGCAATATCTTGGCGCAAAGGATCCCGAGATGGCCGAGAGAAGCAGCTATGAGTCAGCCAAAATGGGAGTAGCGGTCATGGGAGTGATGGGGCTGATCTTCTTCCTGATGCCGTCCCCATTGATTCGACTGTTTACCAATGATCCAGAGGTTATCGCCCTGGGCACTAAGTGCCTTCGCTTAGTAGCGATTTCCCAGCCCTTCCTGGCGATGCTGATGATCCTGTCGGGAGCCCTGCGGGGTGCTGGAGATACTCGTTGGGTGATGATTGCTACGGTGTTAGCCCTTTGGCCTTTGCGGGTGGGACTGGCCTATGTCCTGGGGGTTTATCTAGGCTGGGGTCTGGTAGGCGCCTGGACAGCAATGGTAGTGGACCTCATTGCTCGAGCCTCGTTGATGACCTTCCGGTTCCGCAGCGGACGCTGGAAGACAATTCGGGTCTAGGGTTACTCACCTGGCATCAGTAAGGAGAATGGAATATACCATGTCTATCCTGACTATACTAGTGACGCATAGTATTAGGAGGGATGGACATGGCTGTTATTGATTGCCCTTTCTGTGGGAAATCCCTGCAGATTGAACCCGATACCACCGAGTTGCGGAAGGATTGTCAGTGTGGTTCCACCTATTTCATTGAGCCTGACCATGACAGCTATCGGATGGAACTGGCCGAAGAGATCTATATTCCCGGAAAGAGGAGTATCCCAGTCACCGACGAAAAAGGTAGATCCTTTCATGTAGTCTTCTACTAAAATTCCCGCTTCGATTCTTGACTTAATCCTCAGACCGTGGTAATATACTTATTGTCGGTGAGGCACCGAAGATAGTAAAAAGCTCTGTGCCGAAGTGGTGGAACTGGCAGACGCGCTGCGTTCAGGGCGCAGTGGCCGCACGGCCGTGTGGGTTCGAATCCCACCTTCGGCACCAT